>JBDTWP010000011.1:0-42809 GCA_040006615.1 Ferruginibacter sp. | reverse complement strand
GTCAGAGTTGGCGACTCCGATTATAAAATTTCTTTACAGGCGATAGATCATGCAGGCAACAATCCTTTTAAACTTGCGGCTTTCATAAATGTGGTAAAACTAGATAAATAGAAAGTGATTTTAATATCAAAAAGTAGCTACATGAATAAATTTGCAAATTGCAAACAATTATTTCCCTATAAAAATCCCGGTACCACAGTTCAGCCGGTCAATTTATTAAGCGGAAAATTGTGGGTGTCGCTTTTTCCCGGATTCAGGACATGTGAAAAGGCGCCACAGGAACACCACCAATGGTGGTATACAACTATTTTGCCATTTACCAATTTTCAATGTCAAATGAAAATTTTATTTTTAAACAGTTGCCCGGGGAATAACTTAAAAAAGTGCATTAAACGACCGATGTATGCTTAAAAACGATTTGCAGTAATTTACTTTTTCAAACCTGAATTGGAAACAAATGATAATAATTTTCATTCTTAATAATTTATAAAAAAAAATCTATGTCACGTCAATCTATCCTCGACACTGCTGCTGCTGAAAACGGCGCGGTAGAATCTCCTCCTAATTCCAACAAAACAAAATATGGCAAATGGTATGGTTTGGATGGAGTAAAATGGTGCGCTATTTTTGTAAGCTGGGTATATGATCACGCCGGTCATCACCTTGAACGTGTAGATACTGCGAATGGTTATCAATCCTGTCAGTCAGGATATAATTTCTGGAAGCGGAATGGCTGCATTGTTAAAGATCCCCAACCCGGTGATATTGTTTTATATGACTGGGGGGGTGATGGCATATGCGATCATACCGGCATTTTTGTAAAATGGGTTGATACAGACAAAACGGCATTCCAGGCATGGGAGGGAAATACCGAAAAGGGAAATGAAAGTGATGGGGGAAGGGTGATGCTTCGTGAACGAAAAAGATCATTGGTCAGGGCTTTTGTAGCACCCAAGGTTTTGAATGAAGCGGCCAGCCAGCCAGGAGACGATTCATTGCAAAGAGGTGATACAGGGAGTGATGTGACGGTTCTTCAAAAAATGCTCTTCGATCTTGACTTTAAGATGAAAGTTGACGGGATTTTTGGGGCGGGAACAGAAGAAGCAGTAAAACAATTTCAGCAAAAACATATTCTGCCTGATACGGGTATAGTAACTACTGAAGTTTTCGGTGCGATCCAGGAAGAAGCCAGTTTGCCCAAGGTGCCAGGTAAAAAATTCAGTACTGGTTCATTTGTACGTAAGGGTGATGGAGGAAATGCTGTATTATTGATCCAGCAGGCATTAAATGCTAAAGGTACAATTCCTGAAGTGGATGAAGATGGCGTATTCGGTAATGGCACATTCAATGCGGTTAAAGCATTTCAACAAAAGAACAGTTTGGATGCTGATGGAATTGTTGGCCCTGCAACTTTCCATGCCTTAGAGATTTTTGAAGTGTAAAATATTAGCTCATATCCTTCCAAAGAATATTTGGGAGTGCCAAAAAATTTTTAAATCAACAGCGACATATTCCATATGACCTTCCCGAAATTTCTAAAACCTAAAATATGATTCAATTGCTCTAAAAAAATCATAATCATAAACTTAAAATCTCCTAGTATGGAATCACATTTTTTTGTGGATATTCATTGTCATTCTTCCATTAAAGCTTATGCCAGAAGTTTTAGAGGTAATGCCGGTGAACAATCGTCCGATCCGGAAGATTCATCTTCTATATGGCACAGAGATGCCCCGAGCTTGTTTGATAAAATAAAAAACTTTATTGCCAGCCTTACCAATTTTATTCAAAGCGATGCAACAAGCCTGATCAGGGGCCGTGTTTGCGTGGTTTGTCTTTCTTTTTATCCGCAGGAGAAAGGATTTTTTATTAATAAAGTAGGAACCGGAATTGTTTCCGATGCCCTTACAAAACTTGCTTCGGAATTTGGCCAGGAAAGAATAGATCATTTGCAGGAGTTGGAAAGTTATTGGGAAGATTTAAAGTTGGAAATGGATTTTTTGAGGCAACAGGAAAATGTCATTATGAACATTGATGGTAAGCAGGTAACTTACCAGATTGCCAGATCGTATGCGGATATAGAAATTGCCGACCGGGAAGGCAAGTTAGGGGAAACGAAAATAATTTTTGTCCCAACAATTGAAGGGGCGCATATATTCGACCAGGTGATGAACTGCTACGAGCCCGCAGATAGATTTCCAGGAGGTATACCGGATGATAGATTACTGGTTACCTTACAACGGGTTAAAGAACTTCGTAATAGCAAAGATGGATTAATAAAGCCTGCTTTTATCACATTTGCCCATCATTTCTGGAATGGCTTGTGCGGACACCAAAGAAGCCTGGCAGGACTCGTAAAATGCATAATTAACCAGGAAAATGGATTGGGGGGAGGTTTTAAGTCAGCAGGTATTGAAGTTGCCCGTGCAATGCTGCGTGAAGAAACAGATGAAAATGGAAACCAGGTACCACCCATTCTGATTGATATTAAGCATATGAGTCGAAAATCGCGGGAAGACTATTTTGAATTTTTAAAAAATGATTTTGGTGACCGAAATATTCCGATTATTGTAAGTCATGGTGGTGTTACGGGCCTTTCGAAACCAGGGGGAAATAAAATAACACCGGCAGCCCAGGAAGGGCTTTATATGGAAGACGCCATTAATTTTTTTGATGATGAAATTTTGAAAGTTGAGCAATCGGGAGGGCTATTCGGAATACAATTGGATGAACGAAGAATTGGCTCGAAGCAGGCATTAAAAAGCGCTAGAGGCAATATTAAGAGGAGGGATATTTTGTTTGCATGGTCAAAATTAGTTTGGAACCAGGTAAGACATATTGCCGAAGTGCTGGATATGGATGGAAAATATGCATGGAGCATCCAGGCTTTGGGAACTGATTTCGATGGCATAATTGATCCAATTAATGGTTATTGGACTGCCAAAGATTTAGACGATCTGGATGATTACCTGTTAAAGCATGTCTTTGATTATTTAAAAGGAATAAAGAAACCGTGTACCTTAACACAAGAGCGTAATAAAACAGTAAGCGCTGAAGAGGTTGTAGAACGTATAATGACAAGCAATGCGCTTAATTTTTTATCAAAAATTTATTAGCGCTTTTTTTGAACTATAATCTTTCTCTGCAAGAGATCATTTGCCGGGGGGTGGAACCGGCCTGGATATTGACAGAAATATACAGGAAGCCTATAAATTTATCATGTGGAATTATGAACCGGGGGATGAAAAGAGAAAAATATTCCAGCCGACGTTGTGGGAATTAAAAGAAAATGCGATCAATACAAATGAAAATTCCAGGCGGACTATTATTATTTAAGTTTTTATAAATATGGGAGTGGTAAGCGACCTTGGAATATTTATTTAGTTGAATGCGGGGCTGCATGTTTATTGATTTTAGTTTCTGTTTGTGCTATCAATTTCAGCTTTTTTCAACGCATATTAATAAAGGAATTCAACACTAAGAGCATCAGAAAATTCCACCAGGATCAGCTTTTTCGCGGACAAGGATCAAACGGCTCAATACAAAATCATGGGCAGCAAGGCTGGTTTTAAATTTAATGGTTAACGACCTGTAAAATTCCCCGATCCTAATTTTGCCAGTATATTGCATTGGAACTCTTTCTTCTTTTCCCGGCTTACCGGTACCCATCCATTCAGAAACCTGCGTTTGCCCCTGCCATACTGAAAAAGTACAACTCTTTTCAGTATTTGTAATATCAAGGTACAACAGGTAACTACCAGGAGGAATTTCATCCAGGGAAATTCTTAATCCTGATTCATCCGTTGCAGAAAAAGTAAAACTTTGTCCCCCGGTATTATAAGTCCATGCTGCCTTGCATGCAATGTTATCCCAAACAGTAAAATTCATCAGTTGCGGGTACATGATCATGGTATCAGGAATGTAAACTTTACTTAATTCATTTGAAGGTTTCAGAAGATCTTTCGGCGGTGTGTCACAATAATAATAAGCAAGTGAAGTATAGTTAACAGGAATATTATTATTTACCGGGCCATGTTCAATACTTTGATAAATATTTTTTTCAAATGAAATTTTATCTCCCAAATAAAAACGATATCCCCCAGTTCTACAAAACGGGAGGGAGTAATCAAGCGCCCCGTGTAATGGAAGGCTCATTTTCCTATCCCACCTGTCGGGCAATGCATACCACCCACCGTTAAAATAATCTTCTGATCCTGTTCCATGCATACGGAAAACATTATCTATAGCGGTAGAATCATCTCCTTCAAAAAAATAAGTCATGCCCGGCTGCATTCCCTGTGCCAGCAACAATGAGCCAATATAATGTCCCTTTCCTTTCGTCTTTAAAAAAACATGTGGAGATTCATTGGGGGATAATTTATTACTGTGCCAGCATGTATAAAATTTCCCTTCCCTGTTAATTTCTCTTTTTTGATTTGTATAACTGATGGTTGTTTTAATTTGCAGCGGTTTGTTATCTTTTGCAGCAGTTTTTCTGTATAACAATTCTACCTTTGCACTTTTATCAAAAGGCATTGGCAGGTAAGAATAGTTTTTATTTTGTTTTGTACCAAGCAGTAAACTTTGCATGGAAGTTTTACCAAATGCATAACCAAAAAAATCAGCGGCAGGGCAATATACCGCAGGAACCTGGTCATTGTCCCACGTAATTCTAATATCGACCAATTTTAGCAATCCTTCAAAAGCAGCTGTTTTATCAAATATTATTTCAAGTATCCTGCCTCCCTGAGTAGAACTGAATATGGTCCGGGTTTCACCCGGCAACAGCGTTATCATTTTGGAAATGGTTATCAGATTGTTGCGTTTTTCATAAAAATCCAAAAGACCACGCCTGTCTTTATTCCATAAATCAGCAATCTTTATTAAGGCGGCTTTTTCTTCAATGTTCAGGCTGGCGGAAAAATTTTTAACTATTGTGCCGGGGGGGTACAGCCTGTATTGTATTTGATGAAATTGTGTTTGCCTGGCACGACAAACAATTTTACAATTTTTTTGAAAGGGGACAGGCAGGTAGCAATAGTAACCACCCAGTTCATTTCCGCATAAAGGACTGATAAAGGGATAAATTTTATTGGAAAACAGATCCATATATTTTATTGAAAAGGCGGCATGGACCGTATCATCAATATAAAAATCAAGCGTATCATCAGTAGGTGTAGGCGTCCATATACGGTTGATTACACCGGCACCTTTCATTTCAAAGATCACCAGGTTACTGTCCTTATCTTTTCTTATAAATGAATAAGCGCCACCAAAGCCGTCATTGTTTCCTCCCGTAGTATCATAGGTGGAAGTTTGCGCAACTATTGTGTTTTTGAGGTATTGGGAAAGCTGTGAAATATCATAGAATGAACGCAATTGTTCCCCTAAAGAAATAACATCCTGGTTGCTGCCAGTAATAGAACTGGTTTGTGAACTGGCATTTATATCAAAAGATAAAGCCAGTAAAATAAGAAATAAAATCTTTTTCAAAACGCAGGCCTGCATCATTAATATTTATTTACTTCATAAATTTACCATGTATTCTTCAGTTGGATGAATATTTAAATTATGGGTGGTCATTAATTAAGTCAGTGATTTGTACCCGGCAAGGCCAGATAAAATTTATTGTGTGTTGTGACATTTTTATTTATGTACCCTTCTGCTATATTATTGAAAAAATAAGTAGTGAGTGAACTTGCATTTGTCATAATTTGATATTAAGTTAGTGTTGAAATTCAAGTCTACGATTATCCCGCCATTGCTTGCCATAATCTTTTTTGAATATTATCAGGTGGATTACCAGTATACTGCTTTATTACCCGCTGTAATGTATTACTGTAAAAATTCATCACGAATATTTAAACTCCATTAGGGGAAAATAATTCTAAGGATTTTCCTGGTGGATCAGGTGTTAAATAACTATAAACCGATTCAGCAAAGCGAAGAACTAATTCTTTTCTGAGGTGATCTGTAATTCAAGAATGAAAACTTATTGCCCGGGATATTAGCAGATGAAAAAACAAGGTAAACCGGATCTCTGCAAAAGCGTTCAAAGATAATGAAGTGATGAGTTTTACGCATAGTTCAAAATAAAAAAAACTAAAACTTATGGGTGTACTGATGCAGGCTTTTTACTGGGATTGTCCCAGCCTGGAAGCCAAAGAATTTAAATGGTGGAATTTTTTGAAGGAAAAAACAAAGGCTTTAAGTGCGACGGGCTTCACCGCCCTTTGGCTGCCACCGGCATGTAAAGCCGCCAACCTGGGAGGCATGTCAATGGGGTATGACCCGTATGACTTTTATGACCTGGGCCAGATAGACCAGAAAGGTTCAGTACCAACCTGGTTTGGTTCGCGCAATGAACTGGAGCAGCTTATAAATGAAGCCCACCTGCACGGGATGCAAGTGTATGCCGACCTGGTACTGAATCATACCAGTGGAGCAGATCAGGAGGAAATAAACCTGTTTGACGGACAAAAGCGGTGGACGAAATATGAACCCGGCAGCGGAAAATTTCCCCGTGACTGGAAATGCTATCATCCTTCTTTTTTTGAAAGGATGGATGACCAGAACTTTGAAGGCATGCCCGACCTGTGCCACCGTAATCCTTATGTATATGCAGGTTTGATGGAATACGCACGGTGGTTGATCGAAGAAATCGGGTTTGACGGTTTGCGATATGACTTTGTGAAGGGGTATGGTAGCTGGATCATTATCGCCATCCTGGAGCGGTTGTATGAAAAGAATAGCAAGACTAATTTCTCTCCTTTCGGAGTAGGAGAATTCTGGGATTCAGATGGCTCTATCACCCAGTGGCTGCAAGAGATCAATTCCTATACCGATAATCCTGTATCTGCTTTTGATTTCCCGTTGCGTTACAGGCTGAAAGCTTTGTGCGACACATATGGTTTTAGTCTGAAAGTTCTTACACAAAATGGAGTATTGGTAACAAATGGTTTGGCTAAATGGGCAGTAACTTTTGTGGAAAACCATGATATAGTTCGCACAGAACCGGTTATGAATGATAAAATGCTTGCCTATGCCTATATCCTTACACACGAAGGTTATCCATGTGTGTTCTGGCAGGATTACTATAATTTGGATCTTGCACAGGAAGATAACAGCAGTGGTATTGCCGCGCTTGTGAAAGTGCATGAGCAATATGCGGCAGGGGAAACAGAAATTCTTTATTGTGATGACGACCTGTATATTATGCAACGCAAGGGATTCGAAGAACAGAAGGGGCTGGTATTTGTGCTGAATAACGCGGGAGTTTGGAATGGCCGCTTCGTAATTACCAAATGGGCCGATACAAGCTTTGTGCCGCTGGCGTGGCGCGGAAAGGATAATGAAGATACACCGCAGGAAATATGGACGGATGACCTGGGCGGATCAGAATTTTGGGCGCCACCAAGAGGATATGTGGTATATGCGCCGCAAGGTGAATAAATGATGGGCGCTTACATATTTTTGTTAAGAAGGTAGAAGATCGTGGTTGGATTTTTTATAGGCAGTATAAAGTATATATTTTGGCTTTTTAGTCTCCGATCCAGCTATTTTTATTATGAAGAAGAAACAATGATTAGATAGTGCAATAATTAAAAAATTAAACTAAATAAACTATACTAAAATGGAACTACAATTAAGTAAAGATGCAATTAATAAGGCCATAATGGCTTTTGAAGTAAGCTGGTCACCTGTTACCGGCTTTGACGTGTACAACAGGAAATTCAGGAAACCTGTGGTGCCAGATCCAGTAAAAACTGAAAGTGGTGTTACGATCGGAATCGGTTATGATTGCGGGCAATATACGGCCGGCAAGATAAAACTGGACTGGCAATCGGTATTGCCATTGCACATGGTCAATGCCCTGATTAAAGTAGTTGGCTTAAAAAAGCAGCAGGCAGTAAATAGCCTGCCTTTAGTAAGCGAAGTGGATGTACCGATAGAAGCGGCCTTACAGGTATTTTATAACACGACTATTTTTGAGTTTGCTAAAAAAGCATCGGGAATATATCCCGAACTCAACAAACTTCACCCGGTGGAACAGTCTGTTATTGTTGGCCTGGTGTATAACCGGGGCACCAAACTGGATGGAGACCGGAGGAAGGAAATGAAGGATCTGATCGTAGCCATAAAAAATGATGATGAAAAGGCAATAGCGGACCTCATCAGGTCGATGTGCAGGTTGTGGCCGGATACATTGGGCTTAAGGAAGAGACGGCTGGCAGAAGCAGCATTGATAGAGCTGGCTAATATACCAGTTCCGGAAAATGATATTTTAAAAATAATTGTATAGGGCTTTTGTATACGGAGAATCCTGAATTGTGTGACCAGGCTAAGTTATAATCATAGCCAATAATCAATTATACTATGCAACTAAAAGTCATCTGCACTGTTTTTACAGATAAATCCACATTTGGAAAATTGTTCCTGAATGATCAATTCTATGCCTGTACCTGTGAAGATACCGTAAAACATCTGAATGGTGATTGAAGCAAAAAAGTAAAGACAGAAACAGCCATAGACAAAGGCAAATACGAAATGGTGCTGAGCTTCAGCAATCACTTTCAAAAATACCTGCCCTTGCTATTGAAAGTAAAATGCTTCGAAGGCATCCGCATACATGGTGGCAACACAGCTGAAAACAGTGAAGGCTGTATTTTAATTGGCGCAGAAGGTGATTTGAAAACCAAAATATGGAACTGCGCCAGTAAACTAATGTTGAACCAGGTAATGATTTATCCTCCTTTAAAGTCTTTAATGTATTTTGGGTAAGTGTATTTTTACTTATAGCATTATGTAGTTATATTGAATCAGTATTCAAATCTAAATCAAGAATGACCGCAACAAAAAATCCAGGGTACCTGAATCTTCCTTCAGAAACCATTAGCGCATTTCTTCTATTTCATAAAATTTTGTTTATTTACAAATAATACTTTTAAACACTACCAACCCCTAATTCTCTATGGTCAAATTCCCCATCACCCTAAACTTCTTCCCTGCCTGAACAGTTAACTGTCCTCCTGTTGGAACGATCATTGGCACATTTAAAATACATTCACCGGTACCGGTGGGGTTAATAATGATTGCCGAGTAGGGTGGCAAGGGTGAGGAAGGTATGGCGTTGTTGCTCCAGTTTGCCGGAGCGTCCCAGTTACCATTACCGGTAAAAGTATAAAGGGTTAATGCCGTAACTATGGCAAAGTTCTTACTTAGATTTCCGCAATAAGATACATTGTAAAGCAATGAATCGGTAAGTGTATTGAAACCAGCGCCAGTAAAACTGCTTAATGAAGGGGAGGAATTTGAATAGGATAATCCATAGATCGTGTAAACCCTGCCCCCCGGGTAAGTTGTGCTGTTGCTAAGGTTTGCCGTGGAGGCAATTGATTTAATAAGGTTGGTTGCTTTGTCAACAACTACATATAAATAACTGAATGCTGCCCCCGGATTGGGGGGATTGGTATAAATGTTACCGCCGGATATTGCAACACTATAATTGTGCGGCAGAGCCGGAAATGTAGGGCTAAAAGTACCTGCAACTAACACATACCTACCTGGCAGCAAATATGCGGATACGAACGGATTGATCTTAGTAGGCGTCAGGCCGGTAACACAATTAGATGCAATAAAATTATTGCAGGGGAAAGATGGGCTGAAGGATTCGCGATATAAATTATATACAAGCCCATAAGCACTAACAGGCGGAGTGAATGTATAAGTGCCCGGAGTAATTACTGAAAATGAATGTGTATTATATTTAGAAGAGCCATTAAAGCCATAGGTGGCACAAGTGGAAATACTTGTATTATAGATTGTTAAAAAAGTAGATGGATTGGCGGATGTAATTGTTCCGGAAGGAGTGAATACTGTTCCATATTGCGGACCCATGGAAAGGTTGAGTGATGCACTGCCTGCGGCGGCGGCAATACTATCGGCCGGTGCAATTGTCGTGCCTTCAGCGGCACAACCTGATGTGATGGTTATGTTAGCAGCATTGATGTTAAAAAATATATTATTGACTGCCCGAACTTTTATTCTCCCTGATGTAGTGGAAATATTAGGAGCGGTGATTATTTCAGTACCATCATTGGCTGTATTGCTTACCAGGGTATACGGATAAGTAATGCCGCCATCCGTAGAAAATAAAATATCCACAGCAGTACAGTTTACAGGAGCGGTATTAGTTGATGCAACATTCCAGGTAATAGTTTGCGCACCATTAACAGTCCATGTAATTGCATTTTGCTGTGATATTACCCTGAAGGGCCCGGCACTACTGTTGAAATTTAAAGCAACATCAGATTCTGAAGTACAGCCTCCAAGAGGCGATTGGTCACGCGCAGTTAACCGGAAGTGCATAGTCCGGGTAACGGTTGGTAATACTTCATAAGGAGGTGAAACACCGGCGGCAATATCATTTATTCCCGGAAAGGTTCTACTATTCCCGGTGGTTGTTGGTGAATAGGAACGAAAGTTTGGTCCCGCCGTATTAGTTGCAGCCGGCGGGGAGGCTGTAAGGAAGCCTGCATCCATTTGTTCCCAATTATAAATTAAGACATCTCCATCTGAATCAGTCCCTGAGCCATACAATGTAAAAGGGGTAGAAACGGGAACATTATAAGATGTAGCTGCAACAGAAATAGCCGGGGGTGTATTCCCCGTAACTACCGGTTGAACGCAGTTACCAGGACCATTAATGTATGATTGTATTTGAGCTATGGTGCCTGCATGAAAATACGCTTCTCCGTAGCTGGTATATGTATTGCAGTTAGGATATCCTGCATAACCCATAACCGTACTGCCGCTACCTGGCTCAAAGGCAGCAGCAGCTGTTGCAAAACCAGTACAAAAGCCTGCATTGGAGGCATAACTATGCGGGGCGCCAAACAGGTGGCCTATTTCATGAATAACTGTAAAATCAAAAGCTTGCCCCTGGGGCCCTGCGGTTGGGTTTAATCCTTGTCCATTATTAGTGCCTGCAGAGCCCTTTCCCTTGCTGGCTGCATTACAAACATAGCCAAATGGTACGGGTACATAACCCCTGTTCCATCCATAATTAAATACCATACCGAGATCGTAGGCAGCAGTACCAATAATATTATCCAATGCTGTCTGGTTGGCATTAGTAGCCGCATCATCTAAATATACATCCCCTCCCGGGTAAGGGTCAGTATTTGCATTTGTAAAAAGAATACTGTTTGGAGCAACAATGGTAAACCTGATATTCAGATCCCTGTCGTAAACAGCAATAACATTGTTGATGCTGATAGTGATGTAGGTAAGCGCATTTGCCTGGCCCCCTGCCCATGCAGTATATTCTGCAGTAGCGGCTATTGCAAGCCGGTAAGTTCTTCTTCTGCAATCGCCTGCTGTAATTTGAGAAGGTTTATTGACAGCCACAAGAACATCAGCTTTAGCGCCACACTGGAGCATTGGATCTTTTCCATCCTTAGTAAAATATAAAATATGCAAACCCGGTTCCTTAACATTTGCCGGGTAGATATAGACATCGCCTTTATCGGTAAAAATTATTCCACTAATACCTTCTTTAGTTACTGTTATTCTTCCCTGGGATGACTTAGTGATGGGATCAGATAAAATGTATGTTTTATTTTTGCCGAATTGTTGTGTTGTTTTTTCTTCCCAGACCGGAGATTCCGCAATAGATGTGGATAAGCTATTTCCACCAGGTAAAGGAATGGAGAAAGGAACGCCTACCGTAAATTTTCCGTCGGTGCGCTCTAATGGTGCAGCCCAAAGCAGGCTACTCAATTTTGGCAAATCAAGTTTTGACAGGATAAATTTTCCCGGTGAAACCGCTTTGAATGAAGTCGTATAACTGTCATAAGTGGTTTTAGCAGCGCTGGTCCATATTGACTGTTGGGCCTGCATTTTTACAGAAAAAACAGTACTGGCAAATGCTCCGTAAACTAATAGTCTTATTCTCATAATTAAAAAATATGTTGGATGTTCCAAAGTTATATTTTTCTTTTTTGGAATGTGCAAAGAATTAGTGAAAGGTTAATAATTTAAAACCCGGTGTGAGGTTAATTTGCAACCGTTGAATCAAATTCACTACACAGGTGACAGGAAGGTCTCATTTTCGAACGGAATCAATGAGAAGCATAAAATTAAAGAACCAGGA
The DNA here is from genome assembly GCA_040006615.1 of Ferruginibacter sp. GTDB lineage: Bacteria > Bacteroidota > Bacteroidia > Chitinophagales > Chitinophagaceae > Ferruginibacter. Next base: position 30,655 of record JBDTWP010000011.1, on the reverse strand, counting down.
AAAAACAAACATACGACCCACTCAATCCCCGTGGCTCGTGTAATTCATTCCATCCTTGCACGTATCAAAATAAATCAGTAGGTTAGCTGAGCAAAATCCTTGTTTTGAATAAGCATACAGAATGTATCCTTTCCTGGATTTTTGCCGACTATTATTTGTTGATACCTTATCCCTGGTTCACTTTGACTAAGTAAAACCCCCTTCCAGGCAAAAATTAGTTAACGTATTAATTTTGATCTATATGCAACTATTATCCGAAATAAAGATACCCCGATCCTCCGGTGAGGCAGTAATACAATTATTACAGGGCGATCTTACTGCCATACCCAAAGAACATGCTACAGACATACTTGTCATTTCAGCTTATCCCGGAAGTTATGTACCTGTAAACAAAACCCTGATGGCCGCTTTGTATAATAAAGGCATTTTGGTAGGAGAGCTAGCGAAAAACAAAGAGATTGACCTGCTTGAACAGCTAGGTTGCTGGTTATCAAGGCCTCTGAGTGAGGAGCAACAGGAAATCTTTCATTTTGAACAAATACTTTGCTTTGAACCTTGCCTGCATACCAATCAACAGGAGACCATTGTTGGTAATATTTTCCGGTGTATCAACACTTGTGCTTTCAATGAAAGGATTAACGTGATCGCGATGCCAGTGCTTGCCAGTGGTTGCCAGAAGGTGCCGCTGCAAAAAATGTTGCCGGCTATCCTGGATGCCGGCATCTTCTGGCTTGATAGTGGCTTGCCATTGAATTGTATCAAATTAGTGTTACACAGTGATGAACAGGTCGGGGAAGCTTTTCCTATTTTTGAAAGGGCCAGGGAGCAGAATGAATTAAAAAATTCAGTTAATGAGGGAGATATGAGGGGCCTGGAGGCGTTGAGAATTATGAAAGAAAGCGATAAGTCAATGCCGCAGGGTGAAGAAACCATGCCCATGGTGGAATCTACCATAATTGATATGGCAAGAGAAGAAATCAAAAAAGAACACCCTGCTCCCCCACCGGCAATGAATGGTATTTACGAAGAACAAGGAGAAAGTATGGAAGGATATGATTATTTTATCAGCTATGCGCATACCCATTCGTCATTGGTTAATTCATTCGTGAAAAGTATATTAGAACGGCATAGGCAAATCAAACTTTTTTATGACCGAAGCAGCATTCCTGCCGGGGGGTTGTGGATAAAGCAAATATCAGATGCGATCCAGAAAGCAAAAAAAGTATTGATTTTTCTTTCACCCGATTATAATAAATCGATGGTTTGCTGGGATGAATTTCAATGTGCGAAACTGATCGAATACAATAGCAGAAAACCCATAATTCAAACAATTTATTTATATAATGATACAGCTTTACCTCCAATGATGGGTATTTACAGTTGGATTGATTGCAGGGAAGGTAATGTGGAATCATTCAAAGAATGCATTGATAAATTAATTCCTTCAGAAGTTGCCTGATAAAGAAATTTCGATTCCCATCCTGTGGTTGGTAAGACGTAACTGAAGTGTATAAAAATGCAGCCAGGGATCACCAGCATTTTTGAGTTTTACAGGCTTATGAAACACCTGATTGACTTTTGAACCTACCTGTAACATTAACCAATGGACTGGAAACGGAAAACGGATTTACGGTTACACTGGATGGTATGGATATTAAAACGGTACATGGAACAAAATATTAAATTGGCTATGTTTCCCCCGGATCACACAAGATTGCAGTAACTGGTGTAATTAAAAAACAAAATTTGGTTGATTCTGACCTTGTAAATATTGCACCTGGAGAAACTACTGCTGTTACACTTACCCTTCCGGTGACAGAACCAAAACCATAATCCTTATTTAATAATCCTTAATTTTTTACTTACCTGGAGTATCCATTCTCTTGCCATCAATTCATGACCTGCCGGCATCGGGTGAATGCCATCCCATATCCAGTATTCAGCCGGAGCTTTTGACAATGCCTTATTAAAGGCTTTTTGAAATTCTACTAAAACCGCATTATGCTCCGCACTTAACCGTTTCACAATTTCCCGTCGTTTTTCAATTTCAAATGAGTATGCTGCCCAGTTCTCTTTTACTATACCAACAGGCAGAATAAATGGTTCGCAAAGCACGAATTGAATTGCAGGCAACTGCTCCCTTGTTTGATGCAGTAAGGATCTGTAATCAGTTTCATACTGCTCTGCAGTAAAATCCTGACTACCATTGATGAAGGCAGCAATGTCATTAATTCCAATCAAAATACTCAACAGATCTGGTTTCAATTCCAATGTATCCTTTTGCCAGCGGGCAGCTAAATCGGTAACCTTATTACCACTTATACCCCTGTTAAAAAAATGAAACCCGTTGCCGGGGAAGTCATACCATAACCTGGCGGCAATTATATACTGATATCCATGACCCATTACATGATTCCAATCGCTGTTGCGGGTTCTGTTTCCGTCAGTAATTGAATCTCCCTGGAACAAAAATGTAAAAACTTCCCCTTTCCTCTTTATATTTTCAGTTGACGGAATTGCACTCATTAAACCCGGCGCTACTGATGCAATAGCTCCGATGGAAACTATTTGTCTTAAAAAATCTCTTCGTTGATTTAATTTATTATGGCTCATTGTTACAATTTAAATAAAAGTTTAGTAAAGATTAAAAAACAATTATGATTTTCCTTTCTTCGCATCATCCAAAGAGAGCTGGTTATCTATCTTTATTTTGCCGGGCATATGCTCTGAGCTTTAAACTTTGCCGAAGTGCCTGTTTTTATTTTGAGGGGCCAACCGGCTGTGCTACAATTATAACGGATAACGGGTAAGGAGCACTTCATAAAAAATCATTCCTACGAATTCGTTAATCTTACTATCTTGTAAATCATAAGCAATGTACCATGATACCTATCAGCGATGATAATTCAGACAGGACAAGAACACCCTTTGTAAATTATATTCTAATCGCGGTTAACATTTTAGTATTTATAATTTACCAAAAGTTTGGCAGTAATCTTGATTTCACATATAGTTTCGCTACCGTACCCGCTGAAATATTGTCCGGCCATGATATTGTTACTGATCCTGTTGTAGTGCGCGACCTCATAAGCGGCCAGGAAGTTGTGATACCCGGACTGGGTGTAACCCCAATGCCTGTGTGGTTAACGCTTATTACTTCCATGTTCATGCACGGGGGCTTTGCTCATCTCGGCGGGAATATGCTGTATCTCTGGATATTTGGCGATAACCTGGAAGACAGGCTCGGGCATGTACGCTATTTCTTGTTTTACTTTTTGTGTGGGATCTTTGCATCTCTTACCCATGTATTTACAGATTTTATTTTTGGTGAAAATCATTTAATTCCAAGCCTTGGCGCTTCGGGCGCTATATCAGGCGTAATGGGGGGCTATTTGTTACTTTTTCCTACCAGGAGGGTTACTATATTAGTCATCTTTTTTTTGGTCAGGCTACCGGCATTTATTGTTTTGGGATTGTGGATATTGTTGCAGATTGCGAATGGTACCGGATATTTGGGCGGAAGTGAAGCCAGCGGGATTGCCTATGCAGCTCATATTGGTGGTTTTATAGCAGGAATGTATTTAATAAAGAAATTTCATAATATAAATGCCACAAAATCAGCCGGATGGCATTGAATTATTTCAACATGCTGCTCAAATTTCCGCTGAAAATTTCAACATGATCCTAAAATCAAGGAACTCGCCGCAAGTAGTTTCAATGATTTTAAGTTTATGCCCGGATCAAACAGCCTTGATTTCTTAACGGATCATATTGAAATTTTCCAGCACTTTTTATTCGAGGCCGCTTTCATATACTAATTGCGAACGTTTCACCTAATTCTATTCCTGTAATTTGTCCGCAAAATGTGGAAATTGACTTGCTAAAAAGTGAGAATAAATTTACTATATTCATTTAAGGAACTAAACTATTATGGTATCAAAGTCTAAAATAACAGGCATGAATTCCGAAAACCCTGTTGCAGGCTTTAGAATCACGCCCGACCCTTCATTCGAATATGATCAATTTCCAAATCCACCCGAATTAAGAAAACAAAATGAAAAATTATTTGCTGAATGTCAGGATGGGAAAAATATAGGAATAATAGACAGGCTTAACGATTTAATAGTAAAATATCCCCAGTCGCCCCAATTGAAAAATTTTCTATCAGTAGCATATAGTGTTCAAGGTAATTTTGATTTATCGCAGTTCACTTCTTTCCCGGTTGAAGTGTTCTGACAGCCGTTATTGAAGGTCTTAGCGCTTTTTGTTTTAAGAAAGAACTTATCACGCCAAATTCATTTATTGGGAAATTTTTAAACCCGATTGTTAAGGTCTTTGATGTAGGCTTAACAGTGAAATTGCCTGCGGCATCATTTACAAATTCAGGATTGCCCTGGATGCTATGGAGATCTGTTTTATTTTCCTGTGCAGCTATTAAGGCTGTATTCTGAATGAAGAAATTACTGTCCACCTGTTTACCCCAAAAAGTCATACCAACAGGCGCATAATCTGTAGTAACAATATTATGGGCAAACACATCCATGCTTTTGGCATACCATACGTGCGGGTGAAAGGTATTATTGACAATAATATTATTTTCAACAACACGGTAAAAGCCTTCCCGAAGTTTCAATCCACCATTCAGGCACAGGTTATTGTAAATGTGATAATTGGTGCTTCCATCATCAAGGTCAATATCCCATCCATGCGCGCAATAAAAACGATTATTCCGGAGCGTTATTGGTTTGATGACATCTAATAAGGGCAGCAGGGGATATTTTTTAACCAGCGTATTTACATCGTTGATATCCGGCAACCAGAAACGATCGCGGCCCCATGAGTTAAAAGCTCCATGATCGCCGGTTTCCAATACCGTATTAAATACGTCATTGAATTCTATCATGTGGCCACCCCAGCAACCATCACCAATATTAATGCCGGAACGCGGTACATTATGAATGGTATTATGGCTAACGGTTATATCCATGGCCATGCTTAGCTGCACTCCAGCTACCTGTTTTTCTATTGTGCCAATATTTTGAACCAGGTTATCGAAAGCCCTGCATTCTGCCGGGTAGTTGCCGGTTTTGGGACCGGGTGTCTTGTCGATTTTATCAATAGGAACAAAGGCTTCATACCTGAAGGAGGGAGAACGAACTGCCGACGGATCGCCAACAAAGGCAATTCCATTTCCCCCGATATCGTGAATGTAGTTATGTTCGATTGTAATGTTGCGGTTGAATCTACTTACAAAAATGCCATGGCCTCCCAAATCACTGAAGATGCAGTTACCGATATTGATGTTCTTCGCACCTTCGGTTAGCAACGCGCCTCCCCGGTAAATAGTCCAGTCGCTGCGTAGGAGTGGTTCTTTCGTCAACATGAAAGTGCGGTTGGTGCCTGAAAAGGTTATTCCATTAATAGCTACGTTTTCAACAGGTTGTTGTTCACTTCCTTTTATCCGTATGATATCATCCAATACAGACCGTTCAAAAAAAGCGGTTTTATAATTTAATTCATCCGGTGGATATAAATACAAAATGCCGGAAGCAGTATTATAAAACCACTCTCCGGGAGCATCCAGTTCTTCAAAAATATTTTCTACAAAACGATGTTCGCTATGCATGGGTGCGGGGCGGTTATTTTGCCAGCCCCCTTCCAGCAGTAAACTATCATTATTATCTTTTCCTGTAATCCGGTAATGAAAGTCACCCCATTCTGCCTGGTGCAATGCATGCACATAACCACCGGTGGGATCCAGCCAGTTTTTTACCCTTTGCGGGCTTATTGCATCAGATGCCGAACCATTAAGAAAGGGTGCATTGATGTCGAAATTTGGATAGCGGGCCATGTGGAGAAGCTTTCCGTTACAAAACAACTGATCTATCGTAAGCCCTTTGTCAATAGATGCCTGTACTGTTTTTCCTTTGTAGGGTCGCCATTGGGGCGTAAATTTTACAGCCCCGCTGATAACGACTATTTCATTATTATAACCAGCAATTTCGAGGGAGTGATTGTTCAACAATGCAGGCGTAATCTCTATCGTTTTTGCAGGTTCATATTTACCAGCCCGTAAATAGACACTCACCTTATTTCCATTGGCGGCAGCCACCTTACCCAATGCCCTGTTAAGGGTTTTGAAAGGGCTTAATAATGTTCCGGGATTATTATCATCGCCATTTGGAGCAACAAAGATCTTTTCCTGCGCAGATCCAATTAAAAAAGCCTGCAAAAGAAAACCTGCTAAAAATATTTTCTTTATCATAATGGTATGCTTCATTTGTAGCAATATAAAATAAAAAATTACGTTAAATGTCAAACAATACGGGTTTAGTTTAGAATTCGTCTTTAGGTTTGCGTAAGAATATTTAAGAATTATCCCTGGAATCAGCGTTTTTAATCACTCCCCCTGTACATTTCATTTTGTTAAAAATAGTTAAAACTAAATTCATGCGCTTCTTAATGAAATACATCCTGGTATTGATTACACTCCTGCCAATTCTCAGCATCAAAGCACAGTATACTGATACTTCAGCGGCTCAGCTTTCAATCAATGGTGTATCCTCAAATGCAAATAAATGGGATCTTGTGGTGGCCAAAAGAAAGGTTGGGTATAAATCTTTTATTGTTCCAGGCATATTAGTGGCATACGGATTTTCATCCCTGCAAAGCCATAACCTGAAAAGTTTTAATAAAGAAATTAGGGAAGAACTCTGGCAGGAACATCCCCACAAAAAAACAAAAATTGATAATTACCTTCAATATTCGCCTGCAATGGCTGTATATGGATTAAGTGCCCTGGGAATAAAGGGCCGGAATAATTTCAGGGACATGAGTATGATCTACGTGCTATCAAACATATTTTTAACCAGTTCTGTTTTTGGAATAAAGAAACTGACGCACGAGCTTCGCCCGGATGGAACCGACTATTATTCTTTTCCGTCGGGACATACGGCGGAGGCTTTTGCTTCCGCGGAATTTCTGCGGCAGGAATATAAAGATGTATCACCCTGGTACGGCATTGCAGGATACGCGGCTGCGGGCACTACCGGCATTTTGCGTATGTATAACAACAGGCACTGGGTGAGTGATGTACTGGCCGGTGCGGGGATTGGTATTGCTTCGACCAAACTGGCTTACTGGGTCTACCCGGCTATTAAGAGAAAATTATTTAAGGACAAGCCTATGAATACGATGATCATGCCATTCTACCAAAGTAAGGGAGCTGGTATTGCCATGGTCTATAAATTTCGATAGGAACCTGCCACCGGAGAGGAATTTAGATTTCTTAAGAATTTCCTGGTATTGTATTGGCAGAGCGGCGCTGGAATAATTGAATTTTGAAACCGAAACTTTTAAAAGGATATTCAATAGTCTTTTTATTTATTTGATTCACCTCTCGTCAAATGGCGGAGAAAAATGGGTGGAGAAAAAGTCGTCATTGAATTGATACGCCACGGCGGACATATCGAATTTTCACCATTCTTTTTCTACCCAAATATTGTCCGGAACTAAAACCATCCTCATTGCCGGTGCCACCCACATATCATCCCTATGAGATGGCCTGACGCACCATCAATTTCTTCCACCCACATATCATCCCTATGGGATGGCTTGTCGTAGCATCAATTTCTTCTACCCACATGTCCTCCCCATGGGATGTCCCGTTGCACGATCGGGTTCTTCTACCCACGTATGATCCCTATGGGATGGCGGACAATTCTTCGCCTGACAATGATGTAACAGAACCAGGTAATAATGTGATTTTTTTATGATGCGATTTATTACTTTCTTTGTTATAGATTGCATAGTAGAAATATTTGAATGCTTATGATTACCGGAAAGAATTTAATTGGATATACTGTTTCAGGAGAAAGCAGTAATACGTTTTCGTCTTCCGTACAGGAAGATGGCTTTGCACGTGACTATTCATTTCATGAAGCTTCACCGGGAGAAATTGATGCGGCTGCAATGCTGGCCCAAGAGGCTTTCCTGGTTTACAGGCATAGTACGCCGGGTGAAAGGAAATCCTTTTTGCACCAAATTGCCGAAGCTATCGAAATATCTAAAGAGGAACTTGTAAAGATGGCCATGCACGAAACCCATCTTCCTAAACCGAGACTTGAAGGTGAAGTGCAGCGTACCATCAACCAGGTAATATTGTTTGCAGGATTACTGGCGGAAGGGTCATGGGTAAATGCGATTATTGATACAGCACAGCCGGACCGTGCACCATTTCCCAAACCAGATATACGGCAAATGCAAATTCCAATTGGTGCGGTAGCAGTATTCGGTGCCAGCAACTTTCCTTTTGCATTTTCTGTGGCCGGTGGCGATACCATTTCAGCTTTGGCTGCCGGATGCCCAGTGGTCTATAAATCCCATTCCGGTCACCCGGCTACATCCGAATTGGTCGGTAAAATTATTATCGATGCAGCAAGAAAATGCGGCATGCCGGAGGGTGTATTTTCGTTGTTGCAGAGCAAAAACAATGAATGCAGCATTCGGCTTGTAACGCATCCGTTCATAAAGGCAGTTGGGTTTACAGGTTCCTTTACTGGCGGTAAGGCCTTGTTTGATGCGGCTGCCGGAAGAAATGAACCCATACCTGTATATGCTGAAATGGGGAGTGTAAATCCTGTATTTATTCTGCCGGGAATAATGCAGTTACAAGCGGCCGCCCTTGCAGAAAAATTAGCCGGTTCAAATCTATTAAGTGCGGGCCAGTTTTGTACAAACCCGGGGATCATTATTTCGATGCGATCCCCTGATACGGATGCTTTCCTTTCTCATTTTTCAACTTGTATTAAAAATGCCGGTGCTGACAGTATGTTAAATGACCGCATCTGCAATAGTTATAATGCGGGGATAAAAAAATTATTAGATGCCGGGAATGTTAAACTTCAATCATCGGGTAAAGAAAGTGATTTGGAAATGTCTGCTATCCCTTATATGTTTCAGACTTCCGCGAATAATTTTTTATTACATAAAGAACTATCGCATGAAATATTTGGTCCATCCTCCATACATGTTATCGCAGAGAATGAGCAAGAGATGTACGCTGTTGCCAGGCAATTAGCCGGACAGCTAACGGCAAGTATCTGGGGTACAGATACTGATCTTTCAGCGTTCGCCGGACTTGCAGAGGAACTTGAATTGAAAGCAGGCAGAATTATTTTCAACACTGTTCCCACGGGAGTAGAAGTTACACATGCGATGGTACATGGTGGCCCTTATCCTGCTACCACCAACAGCCAATCAACATCTGTGGGCAGTAACGCCATCTATCGTTATACACGCGCCGTTTGTTATCAAAATAGTCCGCAACAACTGTTACCGGATGCGTTGAAAAATAAAAACCCATTGAATATCTGGCGACGTGTGAATGGTGTATTGGTGAATGGTGAATGATTGGGGTTGAGGAGTATTATTTGTTATTTGCTTTCTGTATGCGAATTCTAAAGTTATCACCGGAGAATACGCGGATTCCTGGTGGGGAATCTATATTATAAAACATTGCAGTATGAATATTTTGAAAATTTGCGGGATCTGTTTGTTGGTGATTGACGCTTCCTGTAATACGGCAACGAAAAAGACGGAAGTTGGCGACAGCACTACAACGGCTTCAAGGGGAATGTATGCTTATGATGCGGATTTTTTGAAAAAGCATACTGTCAAAGTACTTGAATTAAGTAATGAAGATGGGACAGGTAAAGTGTTGCTTTCAGCAGATTACCAGGGCCGCGTCATGACAAGCACTGCAACAGGTGATACCGGTACCAGCTTTGGCTGGTTGAACTATGACCTGATATCAGCTTCAGAAAAGAAAAGGCAATTCAATCCTGTTGGGGGTGAAGAAAGGTTTTGGATGGGTCCGGAAGGTGGCCAGTATTCAATTTATTTTAAAGGTGGCGATTCGTTCAATATTTCTCATTGGTTTGTGCCATCATTTATTGATACAGAATCATACGATGTATCCCAATCCGATGTATCTTCCGCCACTTTTTCAAAGAAGACAATCCTCACCAATTTCAGCGGAACAAAATTTGAGATTGCAATTGAAAGGAAGGTCAGTTTACTTTCAAAAGATCAGTTAGCTCGCAAACTGCAAATCAGTATACCTGATAAAATTCATTTTGTAGCTTTCGAAACTGATAATAGAGTAACCAATACCGGGGGCAATGACTGGTCAGAAGATAAAGGACTTTTGTCCATCTGGCTGCTTGGAATGTTTGCCCCTTCCTCAGAAACAATTGTTATCATTCCGTTTCATCCTATACCAAACGCCCGTTCTTTTATCACAGATAATTATTTTGGCGATATTCCCGCTTCCCGTTTGCAGATAAGGGATAGCATTCTTTATTTTACCTGTGATGGTAAGTTTAGAAGTAAGATTGGTTTATCTCCTGCCATTGCTAAGCCAATTGCCGGCAGTTATGATTTTCAAAAGAATGTATTAACGGTCATTGTTCCACAGGTTGATAGAAATGCCGCTTATGTAAACAGTAAATGGGAAATGCAAAAGCAGCCTTATAAAGGAGATGTAATTAATTCATACAATGATGGTCCTTTGGCTGATGGAACGCAAATGGGGCCTTTCTACGAAGTAGAGTCATCATCACCGGCATTAGCATTAAAAAAAGGAGAAACGGGTGAATATAAGGAATCCACCTGTCATTTCCAGGGTAATTATGATCAATTAAAGCAGCTTGCAAGACAATTGCTTGGGGTTGATCTTGATACAATAAAAAAATAAGCCGCATGCATTTATATAAAACATCCAAAGGAAATATCCTTAAACAGGGAACTAAGACTTTTATACTGTATGATGATTGGGATTCACTCATCAATCAGCAGGATCTTTATGCGCATCTCCTGCAACTATCAGAGACTGTTGAATCGATAAGTGAAGAACATGCGGAAGATCTACTAAATAATTATTTATTGCCACCTATCGGCAACCAGGAGGTTTGGGCAGCAGGTGTTACATATTTACGTAGCCGGGATGCAAGAATGGAAGAATCTGAAGATACAGGAGCGGCTGATTGCTATCAAAGAGTTTATGAGGCAGAAAGGCCTGAATTATTTTTTAAATCCCTCCCACATCGTGTGGCTGGCCATAAAGAAAAGGTTTATATACGCAAAGATTCCATGTGGAACGTACCCGAACCGGAGCTGGCACTATATATTAATACACAGGGAAATATCCAGGCTTATACGATCGGCAACGATATGAGTTCAAGGAGTATTGAAGGTGAAAACCCTTTATATCTTCCCCAGGCAAAAATGTATGAAAGGAGTGCTGCGATCGGACCCTGCCTCTACGTGACAGGCAAGCCAATAGGGTTAAGTACGGCCATCCATATGAATATCTACCGCAATGGCGAAAAGATGTTTGATGATACAACGACGCTTACTAAAATGAAACGATCCTTAAATGAACTAGCCGGTTGGTTATATCGTGAAATGGATTTTGGCCAGGGTTGTTTTTTAATGACGGGCACCTGCGTAGTACCACCCAATGAATTTACGTTGAAGGAAAATGATGTAGTAAATATCAGCATTGACGGCATTGGAACCCTGGCCAACATCATCGCTGTAAAAAATTAATTTTTTTTGTAGACCAACCTGTTGTAAGGGAGTCTGACTTCATAAATTTCCTTTGAAATCAAAAGGACTCTTTGTACTGGTTGTTTTTCGTGTCAGCAAAAAAGGAACCTGATTGAAATTGTTAAATAGAATTTAATTACAAACGCATGCCAGATCCAGCAAAACAACCAACAAACAGGACAGCATTAGTATTAATAATAAGCCTGTTCTTTTTGTGGGCATTAACTTCCAACCTGTTACCCTCGCTAATTCCGCATCTTAAAAAAGCCTGCCAGTTAAATGATTTTCAGTCTTCCTTTGTTGATTCAGCTTATTGGATCGCTTATTTTGTAATGGCATTGCCGGCGGCCAATATTATGCGAAGGTTCAGTTATAAGACCGGTATTATTGCAGGTTTAATCATTGCTGCAACAGGGGCAGTTTTATTTTATCCTGCAGCGGAAACAAGAACATTTGGTTTTTTTCTTGGAGCATTATTTTTAGTTGCCAGCGGAATGACTTTTCTTGAAACAGCTGCCAATCCTTATATTACCGTTTTAGGAAGTTCTGAAACCTCATCGCAGCGATTAAATTTTGCCCAGGCATTCAATGGGCTTGGTGCTTTTGTTTCTGCCTATTTTTTAAGCAAATTAGTATTGTCGGGAACTGAATATACTCCGGAACAGCTCAATGCGATGTCACCCGGATCGCTGAACTTATATCTTGCTTCTGAAGCGGATCGTGTAAAACTTCCCTACATCGGGATTGCCGTCGTTTTATTAGCCGTAGCATTTTTATTTTACAGAACCAAACTGCCCAAAGTGAAGGAGGAGAAGGGTTCATTTAAGCTTGATCTTGCTGTGTTCAGGCGCAGTCATTTTACCAGCGGGGTAATTGCACAATTTTTTTATGTAGGCGCACAGGTTTGTATTTCCAGTTTTTTTATAAGATACAGTAAATACTCTGCGGGCATTGCCGAGTTAACTGCCACTAATTATTTAGGCTACCTGCTGCTATGCTTTATGATAGGACGTTACGCAGGAACATTTTTAATGCGCTATGTTGCTCCGCAAAAGCTGCTTGCGATTTATAGTGCCGTTAATATTGCATTGCTTATTTATTGCGTATTCATTGGTGGAATGATTGGCGTCTATGCCATGATGGGTGTAGAGTTTTTCATGTCGATCATGTTTCCCACTATTTTTGCTTTGGGTATAAAGGACCTTGGCAGTGAAACAAAAATCGGGTCTTCCTATATGGTAATGGCAATTGTAGGAGGGGCTGTTATTCCTTTGGCATTAGGCTACATCGCAAGAAATTTCAATATGCAACTTGCTTATATAGTACCGCTGGTCTGCTTCTTTTATGTTTTCTATTTTGGCTTTAAAGGGTATAAAATTAAAAACCCCGGGCCACAGACTGATCCTGCTACTTAAAATATGTTTAATTTATATGCATATTTTTAAAAAAGATCAAAACCTTTTACTTTTAAAACACATTTATGCAAAAGAAAGTATTTACCTTATTAGTGTGTACTATTGTTTATTTTACCCTGCATGCGCAACAAAAATATAATGGCATAGACGCCAATATGGGAAACCTGTTTCGCCTGTCAGACGCTAAGTCGCGTTCTATAAGCCCGGAGAATATCAATGGCGCCAGGGGCGAAGGTGGCAGAGCCACAACAGGCACAGGTGCCGGTGCGTCAAGAGATTTGGGGCAGGGCTGGAAAGTGAGCCCGAGTGTGGTAATCAAATCCGGGACCACCTATACGGTTGCGGAGATCAACGGCCCGGGATCCATACAGCATATCTGGATGACGCCTACGGGTAACTGGCGTTATTCTATCCTGCGTTTTTATTGGGATGATGAAACAACCCCTTCAGTGGAAGTGCCCGTGGGTGATTTCTTTGGAATGGGCTGGGGCAAATATGCATCCCTGCAATCCCTTGCGGTATGCGTAAATCCGGGCAGTGCTTTTAATTGTTACTGGCCCATGCCCTTTAGAAAAAAGTGTAAGATAACCATGGAGAATATTGACACTGAAAATATGGTTTTGTATTACCAGGTAGATTATATTTTAACTGATGTGCCTTCCGATGCTGCATACTTTCACGCGCAGTTTAACCGGGTAAACCCACTACCCTATAAACAAAATTATACACTTGTTGATAGTATAAGGGGCAGGGGTCAATATGTGGGAACTTATATGGCCTGGGGAGTCCACAACAATGGCTGGTGGGGTGAGGGCGAAATTAAATTCTTTATGGATGGCGATACAGATTATCCGACTATTTGTGGTACGGGAACAGAAGATTATTTCTGTGGCTCGTACGATTTTGATACCCGTATGAAAAATGATGCAGGTGTGGAACTAACAAACTATACGGAATTTTCAAATGCTTACGCGGGCCTGCCGCAGGTTATTAAGGGAGACGGGCATTATTCAATAGCTCAACGTTTTGGTTTGTACCGCTGGCATATTACCGACCCTATCCGTTTTGAAAAAGATCTAAAGGTTACCATACAGGCATTGGGCTGGAGAAGCGGTGGCCGTTACCTGCCCTTGCAGGACGATATTGCATCTACGGTGTTCTGGTATCAAACAGAACCGCATATGTCCTTTCCAAAATTGCCAGCCAGGGATCAGTTGGAAGTTAATTAGCGGTATTTTTAAGCCGGCATGAAGGCAAACCGGAAGTGATGCGCGGCCGGCACAAAAATTTTCCCGAAGCTGTTCAATTTTATAGTTTGAGAAAAAACGATTATAGGACTTAAATAAATCAGTATGAAAAAGCATTTGATTGCAATTTTTTTCGGGCTTATATTCCTGCCATTATTTACTATGTCCCAAACGGGAAAAGTAATGGATAATCTTTCCATAACAAGTAAAATACTAAAAATGGAACGGAAGTATGCTGTATACCTGCCTCCGGATTATGAAAGTTCCGAACGCAGCTATCCCGTTCTATACCTGCTGCATGGTGGCGGGGATGACCAAACCGGATGGATACAATTCGGGGAAGTGTTGCAAATTGCCGACAAAGCAATCAATGAAGGCAGGGCAACACCGATGGTGATCATAATGCCTGATGCCAATACGGGCCAGAGAGGCTATTCCAACAATGCGGGCGGTACCTGGAGATACGAAGATTTTTTCTTTGAAGAGCTGATGCCTTTTGTTGAAAAGAAATACCGTATCAAGGCAGAAAAAAAGTATCGTGCTGTGAGCGGTTTGTCGATGGGCGGCGATGGCACTTTTACTTATGCGTTGCATCACCCGGAATTGTTTTCATCAGCCTGCCCTTTAAGTGCCGGTACGGGCCCGCTTACTCTTGAAGATGCAAAAACGAGGGTTAGAAGGGATAATGCAGCAATAGCGGATTCATTGATAATAAAATTTTATAACCGCCAGAGTGTGCCTGCTTTAATAGCAGCGGTGCCGGACAGCCTTAAAAAATCAGTCCGATGGTATATTGATGTGGGCGATGACGATTTCTTATATGAAGGAAATTCATTGGTGCATATTGCGATGCGTAAAAAAGAGATACCGCATGAATTCCGTATCCGCGACGGCGGTCACAACTGGACTTATTGGCGCAGGTCTTTACCGGATGTGCTCGAATTTATTTCACAGGCTTTTCACCAGTATTGATAAACTGAATGAAACAACTTATGAAAGGCAGAAACATAATGGCAGCCATTTTTCTATTTACGGGTTGTACCCCTTCCGTAAAAAATAATTATGATTCCTGGACTGAATACCTGGGTGGTCCGGACCGGAATCATTATTCAACACTTGCGCAGATAGATACCAGCAATGTGAGCCAGTTAAAAATTGCCTGGACATATGATGCTCCTGATACCGGCCAGATGCAAATGAACCCAATCATGGTTAATGGCGTGGTATATGGCGTGACAGCTGCTTTAAAAGCATTTGCTTTAGATGCAGGTACAGGCAAAGAATTGTGGTTGTATAAAGATTCAACTGCCAGCAGTGGTAACAGCAGAGGGGTTGCCTATTGGGAAGATGATAATGACAAGCGGATTTTTTATACCGTTGGCCCTAACCTCGTTGCGTTGAATGCTACTGATGGAAAATTGATAACTGCATTTGGCAATAACGGTAAAGTAAATTTACATACGGGGTTACCCGATGAAGCAAAAGACAAATTTATTTCAAGCAGAACCCCGGGAACAATATTTAAAAATTTAATTATTATGCCTGTAGTTGTTGCAGAAGATGCAGGTGCTGCTCCCGGCCATCTAAGGGCATTTGACGTGAGGTCAGGAAAATTAGCCTGGACATTTCACACCATTCCTCATCCAGGAGAAAAAGGTTATGAAACATGGCCCGCGGAGGCGTACAGGAACATCAATGTGGGTGCGGCAAACAATTGGACCGGAATGGCATTGGATAAAATGACCGGCACCCTCTTTATTCCCTTAGGTTCGGCAGCGCCTGATTTTTATGGCGCTAACAGAAAGGGAGCTAACCTGTTTGCCAACTGTTTGTTGGCGATCAATGCAAAGGATGGCACTTACAAATGGCATTTTCAAATGATACATCATGATGTGTGGGATAGAGATCCGTCGGCACCGCCCAATTTGATAACAGTTACAAAAAATGGGAAGCAGGTAGATGCTGTGGCCCAGGTAACCAAGCAGGGATATACTTATGTATTCGACAGAAATACAGGGGAGCCATTGTTTCCTATCAACGAAGTGCCGGCGCCTCCATCCTTATTAACAGGGGAACAGACATGGCCCGTACAACCTGCACCTTCCTTACCCAGACCTTATGCAAGGGAAGCCTGGCAATTAACCGAAAAAGATATCAGCCCTTTTGCCGCAAATAAAGAAGCCCTTAAAAAGGTATTTGTTGCTGCAGATAAGAGATTATTTGCTCCACCCGATACCAGTAATGTATTGCTGTTGCCGGGTTATGATGGAGGGGCTGAATATGGCGGCGCTGCGGCAGATCCTCATAAAGGGATTTTGTATATTAATGCAAATGAAATGGCCTGGTTTATAAAAATGGACAAACTAAAAAAATCACCTGCTGATTCCGGCAATTTGAATATGCAAATATCAGCCGGCGAACAAATTTACAGCACATATTGCAGTGCCTGCCATGGAAATGACAGGATGGGTAATCCTTTCAGCGGATTTCCTAACCTTACTTTCCTGGCACAAAAAAATACCCAGCAAAATGTACACCAGCTTATCAGCAATGGAAAAGGAATGATGCCGGGCTTTCCCTTCATCTCAAATGAAGACAGACAAAGGTTGGTGGATTATTTATTCGGAATGGAAAAGAAAGAAGCAGTTTCTGCCTACCAGTCATCAACTCCCCAGGATTTATATAAACATGCAGGATATCAAAAATTTTTAGACGACAAAGGACTACCCGCTATTAAACCCCCCTGGGGAACCCTTACAGCAATTGATCTGAATACGGGTAACTTTCTTTGGCAAATTACATTGGGTATTACGCCAGGTTTACCCAACCAGGACACCAACCCAACCGGTTGTGAAAATTATGGCGGACCAATAGTAACTGAAAATGGGTTGTTATTGATTGCGGGTACCAAGGATGGTTTGTTCAGGGCATTTAATAAATATACAGGCAAATTGATCTGGCAAACAAAACTGCCCGCAGCTTCGTTTGCAACGCCTGCCATGTATAGTTTTAATGGGAAACAATATATTGTAATGGCTTGCGGTGGGGAAAAATTAGGTACTTCTAAGGGAAATAAGATAGTGGCTTTTGCTTTACCTTAAAAAACTTTTCAGGGAAATCCTCTGGCAAATTAATTTTATATTTGATAGAAATAATGGATAACAGGAATCATCCTGCATTATTTGTATTGAAACAAAAAAACAGAAAAATAAATTAAAGTTGCGTACTTTCATGATGCACCAAGGTGCAGAACGATTGACGCATCGTTAAATATTTCTGCTTCGCCATTGAAAGCAAAGGAAATTCTAATTCAAATGCGATTCATTAAAATAAGCATAGTTCAGGGAAGAAAGGATAGTGAATAATTTAAGTTGAAGCGTAGAAATTGAAGGCAGGACAAATGCTCTTATAGGTTTATTCTTTCCTTGAATGACAGCCTCCAATTGATCATTCACAAAGAATTCTTTTATTCTTGTTTCCTTTGATGTTCTCATCGCGAAGAATTTGCCGTTTATCTTACCCAATAGTGCAACATTGGTTTCTTCTTCTTTATTATTCCAAGCAGGAGGCAGGGGGGTAATCGTCGCACTATCTATTCCATCCCACATCCGGCTGTAGGTAGTGCGGGCAACGGACTCGTTTTCATACCTTATGCTGAATTTGATTAAAGTATCTCCAGCCAGGGTTACTGAATTCGAAAATGCCGAATCCGGATAGCGTGCCAACAACTTATAATAAGTACTTTTTACGGATGAAGATTTTGTTCCAATATCATTTACACTGACTCTTTCCTGTTCTGCCGTTTCCTTTTCCACGTAGCCAATTAAGCAATGAAATATGCTATCGCCTTCTTCAAACGGGAAGTCTGCTTTATATACAAATGACCTGCTTTTATTGCTTTGGATACCGGTGAAGAGTGTAAGTGCTCCGCTGGCAACATTGCCGCCTCTATTCCTCTTTGCGTCAATTCTTTCATATTTTGGACCAGGGGTACGAAAAGAAAACGCAGGAGCAATCAGCTGTTGAATATTTTCATTATCGGTTTTAAATGATAATTGGGTTGTCAGTTTATCTCCCGTACCTGTTTCCTGGAATACGCAGGCAGTTCTTAGTCTAAGCGATTTTTGACTGATAGGTTCAGGTTGAAAAAGCCAACCTGCAATACTATCAAAAGCCCCCACAAAAGAAGCCGGGTATGCGGGCAGCCTGGTAAGTGCCACCTGGTCGGGCGGTGGCATTTCCTTATAAATATTTACCATTAAGACTCTGTCAATTATCACTGAATCATTGTTTCCACTTACAATCCTGCATCTCAGTTCAAGTGTGGTGGATAATGAATCCTCATCACTAAAAAAGTCTGGAAACTTTCCCTTATCATACACCTGTAAAAACAGGTACCACTTTCCAGGTTCATTATCCTTTATACGGGTTTTGAACTTAGGCGCATTAGCCAACATTGACAAAGGCCTGACTGACAAGGAAGCTTCAGGCATAACTATATTCCAACGGTCTTGGATTGCCCTGGCAAAACAATTCTTAATGAGAAATTTAGCCGAATCATCCAGAGGAATAATAGCACGAGGTGTAGCCGAAGCTGTCATGGCAACAAAATCTTTCTGCCAGATATATTCAAGGCTTTTCACTTCGAGCACTGGTTGCTGACCAATGCTTTTTAGCCACAAAAATAGAAATAAGACAGCTAGTGTAGAAGGTAATAATTTAAACATTGTAAAATGCACGTACGGTAAGATACAATATCTATTTGATAATTCCTACTCAAAAGTGGAGGTCAATAGTTGTGCGGCCTGGCAAATTTAAATCAACGGTTTACTTGTTGATTTCTTCCAATTTAATTCGTGTTAATTCCTGGCAATTCAAAAAATGCAGTGTCAGTGCAGAAATTATTTCTGAACAGATTCTAAGATTAAAAAAACGATGAACAGTAATTGAAATAGGGTACCGATCCCAGTAATGATTTTTATGCTACATTTACTATAGAGAATAACGAAATTTGCAATTAATTATATCATGTCCGGTTAAATGGGTGTTGATTAAGACAGCCTTTCCGGCCTTGTCGGGTTGAAAGTGGCTTTGGCTTATTTGGTGCGGTTATTGCATTAGATATTCCGAAATATTGCTTATCAATTATTGTGTTAGATAAAACGGGATTTATTCTTTGCGATATCCGTTTTGCCAAATTAAAAGGTTATCTAATATTATCGAAACAAGAGAAATGAATAAATTTATTTTTGTTTTCTTTTCCTTTTCTTTCCTTTTAAATGCAAATAGTCAAACAGTTGATTTTTCTTTTGAAAGCGCCAATGGCTTATATTGCAACCCCACCACTATATTATTTAAACAAACCTGTACTGGTAACCCTATAAGTTTTATCTGGAGTTTTGGAAATAATCTTTATAGTGATAAACCGGTTGATTCTACTTTCTATACAATTGCCGGAAGTTATACTGTTAAGTTAATTGCTATTTTTGAGACAGCTACTTTGGAAATCTCTAAAGTAGTTCTTATAAACCCTAAAGTTTCAGCCAGTATAGGATTCGATAAAAATAACCTGTGCCAGCCAGGCAGTATTAATTTTACTGGTCCCACGGGCGGAGGGATAAAAAACTATGAATGGAATTTTGGAGATGGCACAGCCATTGTAAACGCTTCCTCTAATGGCACCAGCCATTCATATGCAAATTTTGGAACAAACAATGTAACTTTAAAAATTACAGCGACTTCGGGGTGTTACGACACTGCGAGTACAATTGTTACAATTAAAAGATTGGAAAGTACAGGAGCCGTACCACAGTTTAGAGGTTGTATTCCGTTTGTTGTTAATTTTACAGGCGATGTAACGCTTCCATCAAATTCTTCCGTTGTGAATTACACCTGGGACTTTGGCGATGGGAGCCCTCCATATATTTCAACAGTTAATACTGCAACTCATACCTACTCCTTTGTGGGCGATTATTTTCCTGGTTTTACGGTAATTACCAGTGAAGGCTGCACCAGTACATATTCTTTTAAAAGATTATATTTCGGGACAGCTCCTACTGATAATGTTGGTTATGCTCAAACAAATCCTGTTTGTGGTTCTGATAGTGTCGTCTTTATCAGTAAAGCAACAAATGCAAACAGGTATTTTTGGCAATTTGGAGATGGCACCAATGCATCTACTACCGATACCATTATAAAGCACAAGTACAATACAATCGGCAATAAAAACGTACAGGTTAAACCCTATTATAATGAGTGTGACGCACCCACTTACCGCATTCCGATTTCAATAATAGGAGTGATAGCTAAATATGCACTATCTAATACCTGTTCGAACAAAAATATCTATTCCTTTGGTGATACCAGTAGTGGCATTCCCACGAGTACTTTATGGAATTTTGGTAATGGTATTCAACAGGCCAACATTATTGATCCCGTTCATAGTTTTCCCATTTCCGGTGAATTTAAAACAACATTGTACACGGCAGATTCTGTTTCAGGATGTTCGGATAGCAGTTCCAGGATGATTTATACTGCCGTACCTGAAATTTACAGTGCTGACTCCTCTGTTTGCAAAAATAAGGCTATTAGTTTTTCAATTTTAAATAATTATACAGATACTTCTGCCATGTACACCTGGATTGTAGTAGGCTCGCAAACAGGACCTGCAGGCAATGACTCAATAGCTATTGACGCTGATAAGTTCGGTAGTTTCAATAATTTTGTCGTAATCGACCGTGGCTTGGAAAATTGCCCGGATACGATAATATTAAACAGGCCAATAACAGTAAAAGGGCCAAACCTTGATTTTACGGCTCCAAACCTAATTTGTCTGAATAACTTATTAACTGTAACAAATAATTCGCAGCCATTCATAGCTGCAGATTCCGTAAAACGCTGGTATTGGAATTTTGGTAATTCAATTACTAATGATACCGCTTTTCAACCGGCGCCCTTTCAATATACTACTCCCGGAACATACAACGTGAAATTAACTGCCCTTGATAAAAACGGCTGCGAAGACACCCTTACCAAAGCCATCCTTATAAATCCCGCACCTTTTTTGCACATCACAGCAGCAAGAGATAAAGTATGCTACGGGCAATCCGTTACTATGTTTGCATTTCATAACAATGACCTGCTTTGGTCACCTGCCAATAGTATTTCATGTACTACATGCGACACAACTATTGCCACACCGATCGTATCTACCAGGTATTATGGCACCGCAACAAATTCATTTAATTGTAGTGTGCGGGATAGTAATTATATTGAAGTTGAAAATCCTTTTACAACTACGATCGTTCCGACTGATAATTATATTTGCCAGAATGAAAACACAACGGTGGATGTTAATCCAAAAGGAAAAAAAATTCTTTGGTCTCCTGTAGCAGGCTTATCGAATGCTACTATATATAATCCTGTAATAGCAGCGTCCCAAAGTACTACCTATTCAGCCACCTTAACTGATTCCGCAGGCTGTTTATTCAGCAGTAGCGCAACTGTTAATGTACATGTTAAATCATTGCCCTTTGTAGATGCGGGACCGGATAAATATTATTCAAAAGGAACAGGTTATACCTTTACACCGACTTATGGGAATAATGTGAATTCCTATCTTTGGACCCCCTCTGTTTTATTAAGTTGTGACAATTGTGCTATTCCCAGCGGAGTCGCAACTTATACTCAAAGATATCTTTTAAGAGTAACATCGGACAGCGGATGTGTTGCCAGTGACAGCGTAACCATTGGCGTAGATTGTATCAGTTCCAACATATTTATGCCCAAAGCGTTTACCCCCAATAATGATAATTTGAATGACCTGTTTTATCCAATAACTGCAGGTATAAAGTCAATTCTGAAATTCACCATTTATAACCGCCAGGGCAGGGTGCTTTATGAAGCCCGGAATTTTTCTCCCAATGATAAATTGTATGGTTGGAATGGCAAATTTAAGGGCGCCAATCAAATCATGGATACTTATGTTTACACCATGGAAACGGTTTGCGAAACAGGGGAAAAGATTTTTAAAAAGGGTAGTTTCATTTTGATGAGATAGTTATTTTTTTTACTTTGCGGGCATCATTTTTTGCTCATGTGGAATAAAAACTGACCGACCTGCCAAAAGCCCGGCTACGGTATGCCCTCCCTGCAGCAACAGCAGAATTGTTAAATAATTTTAGACAAATGCGATATCTTTCTTTCGGCATTATTGATCTTCTTTTATCAACAAGTCAACTTTTTTAAAATGAAACGTATCAGCTTTTTTTTCTTATGCTTTTTTTACCTCCATGGTTTTATCTGTGCTCAGGATATCCAAATGGAGAAGGTTATGTTTGGAGTTGCCTATTATGATGAATATATGCCTTATGAAAGATTAGACAAGGATATCCAAATGATGAAAGAAGCCGGTATTAATGTGGTGCGAATTGCAGAATCTACCTGGAGTACTGTAGAGCCGCTGGATGGTGTATATGATTTTTCACATATCGACCGGGTGATGAATGCAATGCATAAGGCAGGAATAAGAATTATTTTAGGTACGCCCACCTATGCTTTTCCTGCCTGGCTCGCAAAAAAATTCCCGGATGTACTTGTGGAAACGCCGTATAGAAAAAATAAATATGGCGTACGCCAGAACATGGATATCACCAATACCGATTTTCGTTTCTATGCTGAAAGGATCATCCGGAAGATAATGCAGCATGTGAAAGATCACCCGGCAATAATTGGTTACCAGGTAGATAATGAAACCAAATCATATGGTACATCCGGACCAAATGTTCAGCGGCTCTTTGTTCAATACCTGAAAGAAAAATACAAGTCCGTTGAAATTATCAATCGTAGTTTTGGCCTGGATTATTGGAGCAACCGTATCAACAGTTGGTCGGATTTTCCATCCACACAGGGAACGATCAATGCCAGCCTGGGATCAGAATTTTCAAAGTTCCAGCGAAAACTTGTCACTGATTATCTTGCCTGGCAGGCTTCCATTGTAAAGGAATATAAGCGTCCGGAACAATTCATCACGCAGAATTTTGACCTGGAATGGAGAGGGTATTCCTATGGGATACAGCCCGATGTTGATCATTTTGCGGCTGCAAAAGCATTGGATATTGCGGGTATTGATATCTATCATCCTACGCAGGACCAGTTGACAGGTATTGAAATTTCACTGGGTGGAGATATTGCACGCTCGATGAAAAAAGGTAAAAACTACCTGGTCATTGAAACAGAGGCACAGGGTTTCGCTCAATGGGTTCCTTATCCGGGGCAATTGAGGCTGCAGGCATTTAGCCATCTGGCATCCGGCGCCGACATGGTGTCGTACTGGCATTGGCATTCAATTCATAATTCTGCTGAAACTTATTGGAAGGGTTTATTGAGCCATGACTTTGAACCAAATCCAACCTTCAATGAGGCAAAGACGATCGGGAAGGATTTTGAAAATACCGGGGAGCACCTGGTAAACCTGAAAAAGACAAACAAGACAGCCATTCTATTTAGTAATGAGGCACTCACTGCTTTTCAATGGTTTGGATTTGGCGGGGGTGGTAATGCCAGTTATAATGACGTGCTCCGCAGCATGTATGATGCATTATACCGAATGAATGTGGGAGTAGATTTTGTTGATCCAACCTGTAATAACCTGGAAGATTATCAACTGTTGATTGTGCCGGCATTGTACGCTGCGCCTGACAGTTTATTACGACGGCTCAACAGGTTTGTTAAGAATGGCGGCCATATCGTTTATACATTCAAAAGCGGCTTTGCCGATCAAAATGCAAAAGTTCGCACTACGCACCAGCCCGGAATAATTGATGAGGCTTGTGGGGTTTATTACAGCCAGTTTACAGTGCCTCAAAATGTTTCTTTGAAGGGCGACCCGTTTGGAGCGGGTGTTGAAAACAATAAAGTAAATACCTGGATGGAACTAATTACACCCACTACTGCTAAGGTCCTGGCATATTATGACCATCCGGTATGGGGCAACTATGCCGCTATCACGGAAAATAACTTTGGAAAAGGGTTGGCAACCTATATTGGTTGTATAACCAATAATGTGGTTGTAGAAAAAATACTGGCGGATGCAGTAAAGAAAGCCGGGCTATGGGGCGGGGACCAGGAATTACATTTTCCCCTGATCACCAAATCAGGTATTAACAGAAGCGGGAAAGTTATTCATTATTACTTTAATTATTCATCTTCTCCCGGCACCTTCAATTATCCCCATAAAAATGGACATGAATTGCTTTCAGAAGAAATAATAATCAGCAATAAGGAGATTACTTTACTACCCTGGGGAATTAAAATTGTTGAGGAAGAATAATATACAACAGCAATTTCGGCATGGCGGACAGGAAATAATAATCGCCACGTGGCCAGCCTCCACTGGCCGGATAATTGCCGAATGAGCCTCTGATTACAGCTATTTAAAAAAAATATGGTATAATTCCCTGTTTTTTATTATTTTGTTATCTAAAATATTTATATATGAAAAAAATATATGTACAAGTTGCATCTTGCATAACCATTTTCACTTTACTATTCTTTTCTGCAGGCAATGCACAATCAGTAAGTTCAGACGATATTAAAGCGCAAATGGTAAAAGACTGGGAACGGGCAAAGGCTTATACTATTGATTACCTTAATAAGATGCCGGCCGATAAATATTCATTTAAGGCGGTTGACAGCATTCGCAGCTTTGCCCAACAGATGCTACACCTTTCCCAGGGCAATTTATTTCTTATGTCAAATGCTGCCGACCAGGCGCCACCCTCTTTTTTGCAGTCTGACCTGGAACACAGTCCCGGTGCGCAGAAAAAAGATTCCGTGATGTATTATGTAAGCTCCAGTTATGATTACTGCATCGAAGCAGTTAAAAGTACTGATACCAATAAATGGGGCGAAAAGAAGAAATTGTTTGGAATGGAAGCAACAAGGCTGGCGCTGATCATGAAAACATTTGAACATCAAACCCATCACCGTGGGCAAGCCACTATTTATATTCGTTTACAGGGAATAAAACCACCGGATGAGCGATTATTCTGATTTGGTGAATGCTCAATGGTGAATTATTGACCATTCACTATTGGCAATTCACATTTATATTGAATTATTTTGCCTGTTGTTGTTGTTTTTGCAGCGGTAAAGACGCGATGCATCGCGTCTCTACAGTTGCGGAATATATTTTTTTATTGTGCCTGGCATTCCTATTTTCACGCCATGCCACCAATAAATCCGCATATAAATAAATTATTACAATGTATTGACCTGGAAGAAAAAGAACAGGTTAAGCGATACAGTTTAGATCAACAGCATACGCTTAAATCTTTAAAGGCGGAGGGCCTGGCGTTGCACCCCATCATCGTTACCCGGAAAAATTTCGGTTATGCCGATTATCCTGAAATTAGTTTTCGCTTAAATTTTCCTGCAGAAACCAATCTCTTTAAAGAGGGAGCTGCTATAGAATGTTTTTGTACGGGCGAAGAACCGGTTAAAGGGACATTAATAAGCGCGGAGGGCAAAGCGGGAGAATTCAGACTATTTGCACCCGACTTTCCTGACTGGATAGAAGACGATGGTGTTGGGATAAAATTAGCGCCCGATCAACGTACTACCACTATTATGAAGTCTGTATTAAACGGGCTCGAAAACCACAGGGAATTATATAAATTATTCGAACAGTTTCACGGCGGCACATCTAAGGAAGAAATTTCAACCAATACTAAATATCCTTCACCTGCCTTTAAAAATCAACAATTAAATGATAGCCAGCAAAGCGCCGTAGCAGCCATTATACAAAATAAAATCATTGCGATTGTACATGGCCCGCCGGGTACCGGTAAAACAACCACCCTGATTGAAGCTATTGTACAGTTGATAAAAGCCGGGGAAAAAGTATTGGTATCCGCACCCAGTAATACAGCGGTGGATAATATTGCCAGGGGCCTGATCGCACAGGATGTTCAGGTGTTAAGAGTCGGTAATACCAGTAAAGTGGACGACGCTATCTTTTTATATACACCGGAAGGTAAATTGGCCAGCAGCAGGCACCAAAAGGAAATTAAGGGATTAAAAATCAGGGCGGAACAGTTTAGAAAAATGGCTTTAAAGTATAAAAGGAGTTTTGGAAAAGCTGAAAGGGAACAACGAAACCTGTTATTTAAAGAAGTTAAAAATATACGTGCAGAAATAAAAAAGATCCAGGCCTATGAGGAAGAAAAACTGTTTACGGAGGCATCTGTGATTTTAGGAACACCTGTTGGCTTGTATGATTCAAAAATTAACCACCTTCTTTTCCACACCCTGGTAATGGATGAAGCCGGGCAATGCATAGAACCTTTGGCCTGGTGTATTTTTCCATTGGCGCAAAAATATGTGCTGGCAGGAGACCATTTACAATTGCCTCCAACTGTTTTGAGCAATGAAGCTGCACGATTGGGTTTTAATCAATCTATTTTAGAAAGAGGTATCGCAGCATTTAGTAATATTTTTTTATTAGATACACAATATAGAATGAGAGAAGCTATCGCCGGATTCTCCGGTAATTATTTTTACAGGGGATTACTTCAAACTGCTTCACATCTAAATAATATTGGCACCCATATCAGTTTTATAGATACTGCCGGCTCAGGTTTTAATGAAGCGCGGGGCAGTAATGGTATGAGTTTGCAAAACGAAGGCGAATTGAGGATCGCACAAAAGTTATTGAATTCGGAAATATTGGATGTGTTTAAAACCGCTTTCATTTCTCCTTATTCAGGACAGATAGCGGCTGCCAGGGATGTATTGCCAAAAGAAATGCGTATCAGCACAATCGATAGTTTCCAGGGACAGGAGCAGGACACCGTCCTGTTGTCTTTAGTTCGAAGTAATGATGATGGTGATATTGGTTTTCTAAAAGATTACAGGAGAATGAATGTGGCCATCACCAGAGCCAAAGAACAATTATTTGTAATAGGTGATAGTGCTACAATTGGCGCCGATACTTTTTATAATTCATTTTTAACCTATATAGAAAAACATGGAAACTATAGGTCGGTGTGGGAGTTTGAGGAATAATTTGCAGGCGCCCGTCACCCTGAACCAGCGACCACCTGTGACATGCATAGTTTACCCGCCTGCCAATTCTATCATTGCCGTTAATTCATCCACCAGTGCATCATCATTGCCATTAAAGCCAACGGCCTTAAAGCGGATCTTTCCTTCCTTGTCAATAATAAATTTTGTTGGTATGCCGTTGTACTTTCAGCCCCGTTCCGGTAAATTGAAACACTACAATATCCACAGCAGGTTCCTTAATCAGCGGCGAGTAGATTTTATTAAACTTAAAACTCAATGTGCTGTTTTGCTTCGGGTATCCGGTGTGATTTTTAAAGCGGTAAATTTAGTTTGAGCGCTTAGCTGTAAAATGCCAGTCAGTAATGCAAACTCCAGGATTATTTTTTTCATGAGGTGATTATTTTAATTTTCAAAGATATTTACCCTAAACTATTTCATATTAATGTTAAACGATAAAATGAATTTTGGGTGCATCAAAAACCCAACAGTTATCCTGCTGGGTTCTGGATTATGTAAGTCGTTGTACATTTTAAAAAGTTAAGGAAAAGTTGAGGATACCGATTTCCCGAAATACTGAAGTACCCGGTCAGCTTTTAAAGTTTCTTCCACCCCTGTTGCTTTATTCTCATCAACTATTACAATGTTAAATGTTCGCTTATTCAGCATACCGGGAAACGATCCTTTTCTCGCAGAGATCACTAATTTCCGCTTTTTGTCGTTCCAACTAAAGTTGAAGGTTGCATATTCACCTTTCTCATAATTGTAGCCGTCGTTGGCATCCTCGTAGAAACTAAAGGTACCGTCGGCGCCCGGATATATCCGCAACTCAATATTGCTGGCGGGTTTTTCAGTGGCGTATTCCATCTTCGGCCCCATCGGAATTATCGAACCTGACCTTACATATAAAGGCATAATGTCGATTGGGGAAGAAGCTACAATGGTTTGTCCGCCCGGGAGTTTTTTGCCGGTCCAGAAATCGTACCAGGCCGCGGCTTTGGGCAGGTACAGTTTCCTGGTTTTCTCCAGCGTACCGGCGTCCGGAGCTGTATATAGCTGTTGCGTTACCGGGTTTACCAAAAAAGCCGGTCCGAACATGTACTGGTCCGGAATAGTATATACAGCGGGGTCATTCCTGAAATCAAAGGCAAGGGAACGCATGAGGGTGTAGTTATCCCTGGTTACTTTGGCTGACAAAGAATAGATATAAGGCAATCCCACAACAATCCGTAGCCTTTTGTGGACAACATAACCGGAATAGCTCCCGTTAAGTACTTAATGGCCATGTCCTGGTCCCGGCCTATATAATTAATGGAAAGGGAGTCCAAAGGGTGACAGCCCAAGCCGAATAATCCTTCATCCTCCGGTGATTTAAATGAAGTGGCACAACTGTATGTTTTTATGCCGGCAATGGTGGTATCTGCCATCTCCTTATTGTATTTGTCAGCCTCAGCCAGGATAATTTTGTTTGACAAGTCCGTATAAGTAATTGCCAGGGAACTGCGGTTAACTTTAATTTTCAGTTTGCCTGTTGCAATCAGGATTTCATTCCCGCTTTCTGAAACAGTATAATTTTTTAAATAAGACGAACCGGTTCCACAACTAAGGAACGCTTTTCCGGCAAATTTCCGAGGCTGGTATATTTTATTTCAATGATATCATCCCTGACCAGGCAGATATTCATTTTACCGGCATCCAGGTTAAAACTTACCCCGAAAGCAGTTTTTTCATAGGATTTAATCTGCCCGCTACAGATCTTGTTTATTGAAAACAATAATAAAAACGTTATTGACAGGTTATTATATAAGGTTTTGATGTTCATAATAGCAATCTTTTAATGGAGTCAGGAATGGATTATAAATTAGTAAATGTCCGGTGACCAGAAAATTTCAGGTTAATTAAGCCGGGTACTAAATTAAATAAAATAATAAAGAATTTAAGTGTCTCTCTCTTGATTTTTATTCACTTATTTCGGCAGGCTCTCTAAAGCAAGTTTCATATAATGCTTAATTTCCTCATTGATGTCTTCATTAAAGCACATACGGAAATGATGGTTGTAATCATTGCTGCCGGGCACCCGTTTGATTTTTACGAAACAAAGATTGTCTGTATAGGCCTGCTTAAAAGGAAATACTACATCCATAAAATTCTTTCCTAATTGTATGATATATGCCAACCTGGTTTTGCCTGTAATGGCAATCATCGATTTAGTTGGGTAAACACTGATATCCCCAAGGCTTTTATATTCATTTATGAAGTAATAAAACAATTCTGTGGTATGTACTGACTTTCCTTTCAGAAAATCATCCAAAGTTTTATCCAGACAGGAATGTACCTGGTTGGATTTTGAAAAATTCCGGTTGCATAGGGGACAGGTCCACATGGTTTTAAAAATAGATGATATAATTTTTAAAGTTAAAGTTTTTATGTTCGTCTGGAATTAGTTTAAACCAGCCATTGAAAAAGTGCCGGATTTTTCTTATTGTGGATACAGCATTCAATAAAAAATAATTAAGGATGAGAGCTAACCAGGGTTTATAAAAAGAATCCTTTTGCTTTCTGAAAAATTCTTTTTACATTAGTTGTTATTTTTCTACCCTCTGTAATCAGGCGATCCTTCCTTAGGCAAACGAATGAATTTATACTTTTCACTTTTAAATTATCAAAATGAAAAAAATGTTCTTTGGAGCGTTGATCGCTTCATTCCTGTTTGCATGCAACAGTGCGACCAAAACAGAAAGTGCAACTGTACCTGTAACCGACAGCCCCATGACGCAAAAACCGTCGGCAAAAATGGAACTGCTGGGTGATGAATTAAATTCCAGTGCCATGGCAAGCTGGGAATCATTTTCCAAAGGAGATGTGGATGGATTTGCCGCCAACTTTGACGAAAATGCCAGGTTGAATTTTTCAGGTGGTGACAGCCTGGTTGGAAAAAAGGCCATCGTTGATTATTACAAAGGCAGGTGGAAATTAATCGACTCACTTAAATTTTCTGAATCAATCTGGTTGCCCGTGAAAGCAAATGAAATGCCTGGCAATATTCCAACTGGTAAGTGGATGCTTTCATGGCAGCGGGCTGATATAAAATATAAGAACGGGAAAAAACTGACTTTTTTCACGCACAGTGCAAGTCACTACAATGATGCAGCGAAGGTTGACTATTTAGCACAATACATCGACTTCCGTCCCATTATGGAAGCTACAAAGGGGATGATGAAATAATTTTTTTATCCGTGGCCGGTGGATACACCGGCTACGGATAATGGAAATTTCAAGTCAATAAGTCAGGGAGATCGGAGTCTATTTAGGGCATATTTG
>JBDTWP010000010.1:0-44903 GCA_040006615.1 Ferruginibacter sp. | reverse complement strand
ACGGGAATGTATTTTTGGGTGTAGGTGCGGGGCAGGCAAATAATGGCGGGCAGAACAATACGGCAATCGGGGAGCATTCATTGTTTACCAACACAACCGGAAACTCAAATAACGTATACGGAGCATATGCACTTTATTCCAATACTTCCGGAAGTGAGAATACCGCCAACGGCACTTTGGCACTTTATTTCAACTCCACGGGCAGTGAGAATACCGCCATTGGAGGCAGGGCACTTTATGATAATACTACGGGAAGTAAAAATACTGCCAACGGATCCCAGGCACTCGCAATAAACAGCACTGGAAATGAAAATACAGCAAGCGGCTACCGGGCGCTCTTTTCCAACACAACAGGTAGCTTTAATACAGCCACCGGGGTTGATGCATTATTAACCAACAGCATAGGAAGCTATAATACCGCACAAGGGTATCAGGCGCTATATTTGAATACCATGGGAGCTACTAATACTGCTAATGGATACCAGTCTCTTTATTCTAATACTTCCGGAGACAACAATACAGCAAATGGTTACCAGGCACTCTACTCCAACACCACAGGATTTGACAATTCTTCAAATGGTCAGGAATCTCTTTATAGCAACACCACAGGAAGTTATAACAGTGCAAACGGATACCAGGCCCTTTACGCCAATACTACGGGAAATCTTAATACGGCAAACGGAAACGAAGCTCTTTACTCAAACACTACCGGATCTGAAAATACTGCAAATGGCCAGGGAGCTCTTTTTAACAATAAAACAGGAGATAATAATACTGCTACCGGGAGTGCTTCTCTCTATATAAACACTACAGGAGTTAATAATACGGCTGATGGATACCACGCGCTATTCTCCAATACATCCGGGGGCAGCAATACTGCCAACGGGAATGAAGCACTTTCATCCAATAGTTCAGGATCCAATAATGTTGCAAACGGATATGAAGCACTTTTCAAAAATACCACGGGAGCGTTCAATACAGCAAACGGGCATATGGCACTTTATTTCAATACCGGGGGGTGGTATAATACCGCAATAGGAAATGGTGCACTGGCCAACAACACCCTTGGCAACAATAATATTGCTATCGGTTCCAATTCCGGAACACACGCCAACGCCGGTCTTGTTTTTAATACGATCAGCATTGGTAATGATGATATATTAAATGCATACCAAAACCAGGCTTTTATTGGCAATACCAGCACAGCTTTTATCGGCGGAAAAGTAACCTGGAGTGTTTTTTCGGATGCGCGCATAAAAAATGCCATCCAGGAAGATGTAAAAGGATTGGATTTCATTTTACGGCTCAGACCTGTTACTTACCACATTAGCAACAAAGCTATCACCACGCTTACCGGCAATAAAGAAACTCCCGATTTTCCCGGAAAATATGATGGGGAAAAAATAAAATATACGGGATTCTTAGCGCAGGAAGTAGAGCAGGCAGCTAAAGCGGCAAGCTATGATTTTAGCGGTTATGCTGCTCCAAAAAATCAATGGGGGCTTTACACACTTAGTTACGAACAGTTCGTGGTGCCCCTGGTAAAAGCCATGCAGGAACAGCAGATCATAATAATAAATCAACAAAAGCAATTAGACTTCATAGAAAAAAGATTAGCAGCATTGGAAACAAAAAGTCCCCCTGCCCCCCAACGAGGGTTCTGAAGAATTATACCTGCTGAATAACTCCCCGCCGCGGCAGGGACGGGGGCTTAAATTAATCATCACAATAAATATTGTTATGAAAAAATTGATTTTTATTATATGGATTTTGTTTTGTAATACTATTTCTTATTCCCAAAGTATAGGAATAAATGAATCTGGCATAGCCCCCCACCCCAGCGCACTGCTCGATATAAAGAGCACCGCCAAAGGCCTGCTTATTCCGCGCATGAGTACCGCGCAACGGAAAGCCATTCCAGGGCCTGCAGCCGGGTTATTAGTTTTTGATTTGGATAAATCTACTATTTATTTATTTGATGGAGAAAAATGGCAGGCCATGTTATTTAGTAATTCCGGTGCCAATAATCCACCAATCGGCCGTTCAGCCTCCGATGGCTCAGCGTCCGACAGGTTTGGAATAAGTGTAAGCATTAGCGGCGATTATGCTATTGTGGGAGCAAATCTTGATGACAATGGTGCAAAAACCGACCAGGGCGCTGCCTATATATTTATGAGGCAGGGTGGCACATGGTCGGAGCAGTCAAAACTTACAGCATCAGATGGTGGAGCCGGAGATAATTTTGGCAATAGTGTTGGTATTAGCGGGGATTACGCAATTGTTGGTTCACCCAGGGGAGCTGGCAACTGGTTCCTCCAGGGCGCAGCCTATATTTTTGTAAGAACTGGTTCAACCTGGACACAGCAGGCAAAATTAAATGCTTCAGATGGACTGATCGGGGATTATTTTGGCACAAGTGTCAGCATTAGCGGAGCAGATGTGTTAGTAGGCGCGCCTAATGATAGTGACCCGTTTGCAAACATGGGGTCTGCCTATGTTTTTGTACGTACTGGTGCTGGATGGTCGCAGCAATCGAAATTGACCGTTTCATACGGTAAATACAACGACAGGTTTGGCTTCAGTGTAAGTATCAATGGCGACTATGCTATTGTTGGGGCACCCTTTACAAGCATTAATATTGCTTATCCCTATGATGGTTCTGCTTATATTTTTGTAAGAAGCGGAGTTACCTGGGCATTGCAGGTTGATCTCTATCGTGCCGACGGTTTTCAGGATGATAATTTTGGCTATAGTGTTAGCATCAGTGGTGATTATGCCATCGTGGGAGAGCCCGGCGAATATGCAGCTCCATATACGCATAATGGAGCTGCCTATATTTATAAACGAAATGGAACGAGCTGGTCGCTGCCAATAAAGCTTACTGCCGCCGACAGTGAAGCCGAATCTTATTTTGGCAACAGCGTATGCATCAGTGGTGATTATGCTATTATAGGTAAATATTACGATGCTGCAGGTTCAAATCCCTACCAGGGTTCCGCTTATATTTATCGTCGCTCCGCATCTGCCTGGACGCTTGAAAGAAAAGTGGATGATGGCAGCGGGCAAAATCCAGGCCTTTTTGGTAGTGCTGTTGGCGTTAGTGGTTATAATTATATCATCGGTGCCGTTGGTAAAAATAGTTCAAAGGGAGAAGTAAGTTTTTTAAATATTGAATAATATCAGGCACTGCGCCGCCAGCCCGATTTCAATGGCAGCACACAGGAGCAGGATGAATTTGAAATGCACCCCTCATCATTGATAATAAAATAAAATATTATGAACAGATTATCTTTTGCGTTCCCGCTTTTTATTAGTTGCCTTGCCGGTCATTCGCAAAATGTTTCGATTAAAAACGATCAATCGCTTCCGAATGCAAGTGCCATGCCTGGTATTAAAAGCACCACAAAGGGGTTGCTTATTCCCCGGAAAAACCAGGATATCAGAAATGAATCGGAATCAATAAGCTTAATAGCCCTTTGCGGGAGCACAGCCTGACGATATTGGTTCAAAAAAGGACCAGGGACCGGCCTGTATTTTTGTGCCGCAGGGGCGCATTTTTAGCATTAATCTCACCTATAAAATTTAATATTATGAAAAGTTCGATTTTTATTTTTTTTATTTTTTTGAGTAGTCTTGTTTCGTATTCTCAAAGTGTCAGTATTAATGAAGACGGCTCTGTTCCCGACCAAAGTGCAATGCTTGATATAAAAAGCACTACCAAAGGCATGCTGATACCACGCATGACCAGTGCGGAAAGGACCGGAATTTTAAATCCCGGCGTTGGCTTACTTGTGTATGATAATGAAACTGCCAGTTTCTGGTTTTATAAAGCCGCAGGATGGACAGAATTAATAACAGGGGGGGGCGCAGGAACCAATTATTGGGATACTGATGGCAATCATATATACAATAATAATACAGGCAATGTTGGTATTGGTACAAATAATCCTACGGCAAGGCTATCAATTCAATCACCCATAAATACTACCGGCTTTACGCATGTGGGAGGAGCAGATTCCATCGTTGTATTTGAAGCAATAGGAGGAGTTTCAGCCGCCATCGGCGTATCCACCAATCATGTTCTCCGGCTTGCAGCCGGTGCCCAGGGCAAAGTACAGGTGTACCCGGATGGTAATGTAGTGATAGGTGATAACAATGCCCCCATCGCCGGAAAATTTACTGTACAAACACCTTATAATTCTGATGGTATTACACATATAAGCGAAAATGGTGCTTTAGGGCAAATTAAACTAGCCACCAGGGTTGGAGGTACCTCCGCGGGTATTGGCACCTTTACTAACACCCACATGCGCATTTTTGCCAACAGCTTGTCTGCCATCACCATCACAGGATCAAATGGCAATGTAGGAGTAGGAATAGATTTTCCGGTTAACAAGTTTGAAGTGAATGGCACTATACGTTCCAAAGAATTAATTGTAGAATCGATCAACTGGCCGGATTATGTATTTGATGAAAAATACAAGCTCCCGTTATTGTGTGATGTGGAAAAATTTATTCATCAAAATAAACATCTTCCGAATATTCCTTCTTCCGCAGAGATTGAAAAAAGCGGATTGCACCTGGGGGAAACTCAAAAAAGAATGATGGAGAAGATTGAAGAACTCACCCTATATGTAATTGAACTTAGCCACAAAATAAAAATGCTGGAATCCACGAAATAATCCTTAAACAGTAAGAAAGACTATCTAAAAGCCGTGCAAACAATTCAATAAATCATCTCAACCATTCAGCTATGCTTTATAAAATAAAAATAATAACTGCCTTCTTATTAATAGTTTGTTTTTCTGCAACCCTTTTTAGCCAGGTAACCACAAAAGGAATTTCGAAGGCTGTTATGGGAAAAACCAATTTTACTGAAGTTGCAAAATACGAATTAATTCATCCGGCTGAACGCCTTGCGAAAAAGCCTGAAATGGAAGATGAAGATATTAAAACTATTCCCCTGCCTGTTGACCAATCTACACCGCCTTTTGGTGGGAAACTGACAAACATTGACGTTGCCCCCGGAATAAATAAGCCGGCAGCCCCACTGGAATTCCCCTGTGTAAATTTCAGGGCATTAGATGATAATGGAGTAACCGATCCACCTGATGTAAACGGCGCTATTGGCTTTGATCATATCATGACCACATTAAACACGCAGATAAGTATTCAGACAAAGCAGGGAGGTAATATCAGCACGACTTCTTTGACTGGCTTTTGGAATGGACTGGGAGGACACACCGATATTTTTGACCCTAAAATCACTTATGATCCTTATGACAGGAGGTGGATCTTTGTATGTAGCGCCACCCGGGACAATGCCAATTCTGCATTATTACTGGCCGTTTCAGAAACACCTGATCCCACATTGGGGTGGACTACTTATACATTTGATGTGGATCCGGGGGATCAATTATGGCTTGACTATCCGAGCCTTGGATTTAATCGCAACTGGATAACGGTGAGTGGTAACCTGTTTAATATTACTGGCATCACAATCCCAAACAGGGGCCGTATCTGGGCTATCAGCAAAGCTGATGTGTATGCAGGGTTGCCGAATATTACCGCACCTTTTTTTGAACGTACGGATTACTTTTCAATAAGCCCCGCAAATACTTACGATGCAAATGATAATACGCAATGGTGTGTTAGCCGCCACAATCCAAATTCTAACAACAATGGTTTTGTAAGACTTATTTCTATTACCGGTGCACAGGCGGCGCCTGTATTTACATTGGGCGCTATTGTTAACACAGGCCCGGCATGGAGCAGCAACAGTGAAGTCGTGGGAGGACCCCAACTTACCTCTGCAGCCTTTATTGATTTAGGTGATGACAGGCTACTGCAATCCACCTTTAGAAACGGCTTGCTTTGGTATGGACATAATATATTTTTACCGGCCGATAATCCTACCACCTGTGCCGCGGAAATTGTTTCCATTAATACCTTAACGGGTCTATCCACCGAAAATATCCGGACAGCTGTGGATGCAAACAACATGACTGCTTACCCGAGTATTACGGTAAACCGGAACAATGATATCTTCTTTGGTTATACAAGTTTTAGCGCCTCCGCTTATCCCAGGGCTACCGTATCTTACCGGAGATCAGGACAAGGATTTTTTTTCTACTACTATAAAGATGGTGAAGACTGGTATGTGAAATTAGTAAATGGCGATAACCGGTGGGGAGACTATTCTGCTACTTTTATAGATCCGGAAGATGATGTGACTGCGTGGACCATCCAGGAATATTCCCGGCCGAGGGTTGGAGGTATCACCAGCGCCTGGGGTACCTGGTGGGCAAAAATCTGTCCGGGCTCCTGTACGGATGATTATTTTCTTTTCGCTCCCCAGGACAACCTGATGAAAAAATTTGAGGCAAATGGTACCATCACTTCCATCGCAAAAATACAAATCAATTCATCTATAAAGTATGATGCAGGAACCAAAATCATCCTATCTCCAGGTTTCAAAGCAGCGCGGGGTGTAAGGTTCCGGGCTTATATTGAAGGATGTGGCGGAACCAGATAACCAGTTCCCCTGTAACCTGCCGGCAGACCTGAAACTTTTTTTGTTTCTATAACTGCAATGGAAAAGGAACCCAAAAAGGAACAATTTAGAAACATTTTTACAGACAATGCAGGTGGTTGAACCTCCTTTGAAAAATGTTTAGAGACCAGCCTAATAAAATCTGAATTAACTTTAAATATGCGTTATGGAACTTTGATCATGCTGCTATCTTTTTTTATAACCCTGTCTGCCCAGCAACATAACAATTATACATTCCGGCATATTGATCAAACGGATGGGTTGCTGCACAATAGTGTGCTGTCTGTAGGACAGGACGCAAAAGGTTATATATGGATACTTACCGCCAACGGACTACAACGCTATGATGGCACCCGTTTCATAAATTACCAGGATATTGTAAACAGTCCTTCAAGCGGCTTTACAAATGGGGCCGAATTGTATATAGATAAGGATAAGAACCTGGCATGGGTACTAAAAGAAAATATTATGGAGAAGCTGGAATTATCTACCAACCGGTTTACATTATATGACGAAGAGCAGCTATTAAAAGATCCTGCTTTTAAATTTGATACTTATACTGATGAAAAAAACAACCGCTTTTTATTAGGTAGCAAAGGAGCATTCAGGTATGATGACAGCGCAAAAAAATTTCTTTCCCTCTACCTGAATATTTATCCTGCCCGCGTCAATAAAAGTTTATGGATGGTTACAGATAGCATACATCAACAAACATGGGTAACCTTATGGAATGAAATGCTGCTTTTTGATGGTAAAACCAGGAAAATATATTCTACAAATTATAATCCCATTGATGATCCCCTTCTTCAGCAATTACATAACCTTAAAAGCCGCAGCTTTAGAATAATACAACAGGATAGCAGGCACAATTTATGGATTGGATCATGGAGCGACGCGGTATATCAATATAATACCGAAACAAATAAACTTAGCACCTATTCTTTATCTTCCATTAAAAAAAAGAAGGCCGGAAAAAAAAATATGGACGGCATATTAATATCAAGTTGTGTGTATGAAGATAACCACCATACAATATGGATATGTACCGATAATGCGGGTTTGTTAAGATATAACAGGGAAAAAGATGATTTTGATTTCATATTGTCTGATGAAAACAATAAACAAAGCATTCAATACAACTACAGGATCTTTACCATATTCCAGGACAGGGAAGATAATATCTGGCTGGGCACTGACAACGGTATCAGCGTTTTTAATCCTTACCGTCAATATTTTCAAAGCATCCATAATGAAGAAGCCAATATAGCCTCCCTGCCTAAAAATGAGATTACTTGTTTTATACAAACGGGCAATGGCGATATTTTAGCAGGTACCTGGGGAGGAGGCATAACGGTATACGACGCAAAATGGCAGTTCAAAAAAACCCTGCGTTTTCAAGGCACTTATGAAACAAATCTCGTTTGGTGTTTTTTGCAAAATGATGATGGTACCATTTGGGTGGGTTGCCAGCATGGCTATATACATATTTATCATCCTGATACAAAAGCCATACAAACTATTCACCCTCCTGAATTAAATAATTCTACCATCCGTTGTATGGCAAAAGATAAAAAAGGTAATATATGGTTAGGATTACACAATGGTAAAATTGCGAAATGGGGTAAAACAGAAAAGAGATTTTATCCCTGGTACGACAGCAGCGCAAATAATGAATTGCCGCTGGCCCCTGTTCACTACATCTTTATAGATCATGAACAGCGCTGCTGGGTAAGCACGGAGAGTGGATTTAAACAATTCGACCTTTCCAAAAGATCTTTTACAGCTACCTGGTTACCACATAAAAATGATCTTCATTCGATAACAGGTATCAACTGCAATGGCATCGAAGAATATGATGACAGCACTTTATTTATCGGAACAATTTATGGAGGGTTGAATATATTTGATATTAACAGGAAAACTTTT
This sequence comes from Ferruginibacter sp., assembly GCA_040006615.1. GTDB lineage: Bacteria > Bacteroidota > Bacteroidia > Chitinophagales > Chitinophagaceae > Ferruginibacter. The sequence continues at coordinate 36,424 of JBDTWP010000010.1, read as the reverse complement.
TCACATCTTACTACATCCAATGGATCACCATCCAATACCATCTATGCTTTAAAAAAAGATACCGCCGGTTATGTATGGTTTACTACAGATTATGATCTGTATAAATTTAAACCTGCTGAAAAAAATTTTATCCGTTTTAATATAGAACCGGGTACGATTAATTCAGCATTTAAATCATCAGAATTTTATTCCCTGCCGGATGGCAGATGGCTTACTGCAACAGAAACCGAGATCATTTGTTTTCATCCCCAAAATATTTTGCCGGCCAATAACAAAACGAAAGTTGAGATCACGGGCTTTAAAATTTTTGACAGTGCATTGTTCATTGATTCAATACCCGATTCAAAAAAAGTTATACAATTATCTTACCGGCAAAATTTTTTAACCATCGAATTCTCAGCACTTAGTTTCTCCAATCTGCAACATACTAAATATTATTACCTGCTCAGCAATGTAGACAATGACTGGGTTGTAACAGATACAAAAACATTCGCCAGCTATACCAACCTGCAGCCGGGTGAATATAATTTTTCTGTAAAGACGGAAAATGACAATGGCATATCGGAGCCAACCTCTATTACAATTATCATTACGCCTCCCTTCTGGCAGACCCGGTGGTTTATCTTAATTATATTATCCTGTGCCCTTTTGATCATTTACCTGTTTGTCAGGTGGCGGGAAAAAAATATAAAGGCGATTGAAACGGAAAAGCTGAAAGTGCAGCAGTTAAGTGCTGAGCAATATAAAAGCAAACTGGAACTGGAGAGGATCATAAATTATTTCTCCTCTTCATTAATTGATAAAAATACGGGAGAGGAGGTTTTATGGGATGTAGCCAAAAACCTGATTGGCCGTCTTGGATTTGTTGACTGCATGATCTATTTATGGAATAGCGATAAAACCAAGATGATCCAGAAAGCCGGTTTTGGTCCCAAAGGGTCAATAGAAGAAATTAATGAACAACCCTTTGATGTGTTGCCAGGGCAGGGCGTGGTGGGTTATGTTATGCAAACCAGGGAACCGCTGTTGATACCCGATACTTCGAAAGACAGCCGCTACCGGCCTGATGAAATGGAACGGCTCAGTGAAATAACCGTTCCTGTAATTTATAACAATGAATTGATTGGGGTGATCGACAGTGAGCATCATGAAAAAAATTTTTATACTTCCCAGCACCTGCAGATATTGAGCACCATCGCAACCCTGATGGCCAATAAAATCAAGTCCATTGAAGCCGAGCAATTGTTGCAGCGGACACAAATTGAAATGTACAGCATGAATGAACAGCTTTCAAAAGCAAAGCTGGAAGCACTAAGGGCGCAGATGAACCCACATTTTATTTTTAATTGTCTCACCTCCATTGATAACCTGATTCAAATGGATGAAAAAGAAAAAGCTACTTTGTATCTCTCAAAGTTTGCCAAATTGATACGTTCCATTTTAGAAAACGCTACCAACAATACCGTACCCTGCTGGAAAGATATCGAAACATTAAAACTGTACCTCGAACTGGAAGCATTGAGGTTTGACAATAAATTTTTGTACAGGCTTATTATAGCAGATGAGATATTAAATGGCGATTATAAGGTACCCCCGCTTGTAATACAGCCATTCGTGGAAAATGCGATTCATCATGGTCTGTTAAATAAGATTGAGGGAGATAAACAATTGACAATCCGTGTTTCAGTTGTCCGCAATTTAATTCACTATCTTATTGAAGATAATGGCGTGGGAAGGGCGAAAGCGAATGCTTATAAACAGTTGAACAGACCTTCGCATCAATCAATGGGCATGCAAATAACAACAGACCGCATCAATTTATTTAACCAAAACAATAACGGTTGCGTAGTGATCACTGATATGTTTAATGAAATGCAGGAACCATGCGGTACCAAAGTAATAATAGAACTTATTAACCAATCATAACTATACAATTATGCTCACTGCCATTATAATAGATGATGAAGCCAACAGTCGTAATGCCTTAAGGCAGAAGTTAGCCAAACATTGCAACGGTGTAATGGTCATAGCGGAGTGTGAAAATGGCGAAGAAGGGATAAAAAGCATTGAAGAGAAAAAACCTGATATCGTTTTTTTAGATGTGGAAATGCCCAGGATGAATGGGTTTACCATGTTGCAGCAATTAACAAATAAGAATTTTGAAGTGATCTTTATTACAGCTTACGATCATTATGCGATAAAGGCAATTAAATTCAGTGCGCTGGATTATTTAGTAAAACCTGTAGAAGTGGAAGACCTGAAAGCTGCCGTTGAAAAAGCAGTACAAAAAAGAACACAACCTTCCGGCAATATCCGGGTAGAACTGCTGTTACAAAATTTCCTGGAAGAAAAAACAGCGCATCAGCGAATTGCTATCTCTTCCATGGAAGGCTTACAGTTTGTAGTAACGGATGATATCATTTACCTGGAAGCAAATAGCAACTATACCAGTTTCTTTCTAACCGGCAACAGGAAAATTACAGCTACAAAAACATTGAAAGATTTCGAAGAATTATTACCGGCTTCTATATTTATCCGTATCCACCATTCTTATCTAATTAACAAGAATGGTGTGGAAAAATACATCAAAGGCGAAGGCGGACAAGTAGTGATGAAGAACGGAGTTACCCTGGATGTTTCAAGGAGAAAAAAAGAAGAATTTATGAATGCGATCGGTTATTAGATTGGGGGTGCAATTAAAATTGTCACTCCCGTTTTACGGTTGGAACCGGATACGGCGATGGGATGGTCTTATTTTATCAACCGCCGGCAAGGCCAAAAAGGCGCTGCCCGTGGTGACAACTGTATATTGGAATTTTGAATAAAGGTGTATACTGTTTTTATTTCGCTTTGAGCATGAATTGGGATTACACCCCACTTTCTTATGTTTAAATAAATTTGCTTACGATAGTTTAATTTTACCGGATGGAAAATTATCTTCAGGATCTGTTTGGCAAACAACAATACGATAAAAATAACTTCTTCCTGATTGCCGGCCCCTGTGTGATGGAAGGGGAGGCCCTGGCAATGGAAGTTGCGGATAAAGTGTCCGCCATTTGCAGAAGACTTGGCATTCCATATATATTTAAAGCTTCTTACCGAAAAGCGAATCGTACAAGCGCTTCGTCCTTTACAGGCATTGGAGATGTTGCCGCTTTAACCCTGTTAAGAAAAGTTGGGGAAGAATATAATTTACCAACCATAACGGATATACATGCACATGAGGAAGCAGCCCTTGCTGCGGTATATATTGATGTGTTGCAAATCCCCGCATTTCTTTGCAGGCAAACGGATCTTTTATTGGCAGCCGCTGAAACAGGAAAAATCGTGAATGTAAAAAAAGGGCAGTTTGTGAGTGGCCCGTCTATGAAATTCGCCGTTGAAAAAATTCAAAAAGCAGGTAATAAAAAGGTAATGCTTACCGAAAGAGGAAATACTTTTGGCTACCAGGATATGGTAGTAGATTATCGTAATATTCCATTGATGAAGGAACACAATGTTCCCGTCATCATGGATTGTACCCACTCACTTCAACAACCCAACCAAATAAGCGGGGTTACAGGCGGAAATCCACAATTGATTGAAACAATCGCCAAAGCGGCTATCGCTACCGGATCAGATGGATTATTTATTGAAACTCACCCAAACCCTGCCGTTGCAAAAAGCGATGGTGCGAATATGCTTCGATTGGACCTGCTGGAACCCTTACTTGAAAAATTAGTCCGGTTAAGAAAGGCTGTCTTTTAAGAAGAAGGTATTGGGATATTATTGCGAATATTAAATATAACCCTAATATCTCAATATCCCAATATCGAATACGCGGCTATAAAAGTGGAATTAAAGATACCGCAAAGGATTGCGCCTTGCATTCAAAATGTACCTTTTGATATTCATCCAAAAAGCGATGAAAAGATAAATAATTACCGGGGATCCCATTGTAATGAAAGATATGTAAATAAAATTTTTCCTGATAATAGAAGTAGCGATCCCCAAACGTTCACCTATTGCCGTGCAAACACCGAAAACATGCCACTCGATAAAGTGCTTGAAATTTTTCATACCGCTAATTTACAGGTAATTTATCATTCATCGGGCATATAAAATCTCATTTTCCTGAAAAGCTTTGTTGATTTTTTGTAAATTCGCTCAAAATCAATGGGGAATGTGAGAAGAAAATGTGAAAATTCGAATATTCGAATATGTGAAAATTTATCAGCCGGATTTTCAATTCCCGATTGACAGTTTTTTTTATTCTCATTGACCTATTTCTTAATTATCAAATTGACATTATGGCATTCGACATTGAAATGATCAAAAAGGTATACGCCCATTTTGGCAGCCGCATTGGATCAGCCCGTAAAGCTGTTGGTAAACCTTTGACGCTTACTGAAAAAATATTGTATACCCACCTTTGGCAGGGAGAAGCTGCAATTGCTTTTGACAGAGGAAAGAGTTATGTGGATTTTGCGCCGGACCGTGTTGCCATGCAGGATGCAACAGCGCAAATGGCATTACTCCAGTTCATGCAGAGTGGGAGAACCAAGGTAGCGGTTCCCAGTACTGTGCATTGTGATCATTTGATAGAAGCGAAAGTTAACAGTAAGACTGACCTTGACAGAGCGGTACATGAAAGTAGCGAAGTATATGATTTTTTAGCTTCAGTGAGTAATAAATATGGCATTGGCTTCTGGAAACCAGGTGCAGGGATCATTCACCAGGTAGTATTGGAGAATTATGCTTTCCCGGGTGGAATGATGATTGGTACAGACAGTCATACTGTAAATGCAGGTGGCCTTGGTATGATCGCCATTGGCGTAGGCGGAGCCGATGCCTGTGATGTAATGGCAGGTCTTGCATGGGAACTGAAAATGCCGAAACTGATAGGTGTAAAACTAACTGGTCAGCTGAATGGATGGACGGCTCCCAAAGATGTAATATTAAAAGTGTCCGGTATCCTTACCGTAAAAGGAGGTACAGGGGCCGTAGTGGAATATTTTGGTGAAGGTGCTACCAGCATGAGTTGCACAGGCAAGGGCACAATTTGCAATATGGGCGCCGAAATCGGTGCCACCACCTCCACTTTTGGATATGACGATAGCATGAGCCGTTATTTAAAAGCTACGGGGAGGGGAGAAATTGCCGCCGCGGCAGATCTCATCGCGGAGCATTTGACCGGAGATCCTGAAGTATACTCAAACCCTGAATTATATTTTGACCAGGTAATTGAAATTGACCTTAATACTTTGGAGCCCCATTTAAACGGGCCATTCACACCTGATCTGGCTACTCCCATTTCACAAATGAAGGCCATGGCTGCGGCCAATGGCTGGCCAACGAAAATTGAAGTAGGACTAATCGGAAGTTGCACCAACTCCTCTTATGAAGATATCAGCAGGGCGGTTAGTTTAGCTCAACAGGTTACTGATAAAGGATTGAAACTACAATCTGAATTTACCATAACACCAGGTAGCGAACAGGTTCGGTTCACTATTGAGAGAGATGGATTTTTAGGGGTGTTTGATAAAATTGGCGCTACCGTTTTTGCAAACGCCTGCGGCCCTTGTATAGGCATGTGGGCGAGAGTAGGCGCAGAAAAAGCAGAGAAAAATACTATTGTACATTCATTCAACAGGAACTTTGCCAGGCGTGCTGACGGAAATCCCAATACATTCGCATTTGTGGGAAGCCCCGAGATCGTAACGGCGATGGCCATTGCCGGTGATCTTTCATTTAACCCGCTTACAGATTCCCTTATCAATGATAAAGGCGAGCGGGTTATGCTGGATGCTCCAACCGGTTTTGAATTGCCACCTAAAGGATTTGATGTAGAGGATGCGGGTTACCAGGCACCCGCCGAAGACGGAAGCAGTGTGCAGGTATTGGTTTCACCGGATAGTAAACGCCTGCAATTATTAGATCCTTTTCCAGCCTGGGAAGGAACAGACCTGGCAGGTTTGAAATTGTTGATCAAAGCAAAGGGAAAATGCACGACTGACCATATCAGTATGGCGGGGCCATGGCTCAAGTTTCGGGGACATTTGGATAATATCAGTAATAATATGCTGATTGGTGCGTTGAACTTTTTTAATGAAAAAACTGACCTCGTAAAAAATCAGTTAACCGGCATATATGGTACGGTCCCTAATACCCAACGGTCGTACAAAGCGGCAGGTATTGGTACAATTGTAGTAGGTGATGAAAACTATGGTGAAGGTTCATCCAGGGAACATGCCGCGATGGAACCCCGCCACCTGGGTGTACGGGCGGTGTTGGTAAAATCATTTGCACGCATACACGAAACTAATTTAAAGAAGCAGGGTATGCTGGGCCTCACATTTGCCAACAAAGAAGATTACGACAAAATACTGGAAGATGATACCATTGACATTGAAGGACTTTTGACTTTTGCGCCCAATAAATCTTTACAGGTGGTGCTAAACCATGCTGACGGAAGCAGTGAAACCATCCAGGTGAACCATACCTACAATGAACAGCAGATTGAGTGGTTCAAAGCAGGTGGTGCTCTGAATATTATAAGGAGAGAATTTGCAGAAAGCCAATAAAATAAAACAAGTTAAATTTAAAAAAGGCGTAACTTATTGATGGGTTTCGCCTTTTTTGCTTGCAAAATCCGGAACTGCCGGGGTCAATTATTCCGGAAAAAACCGGGATCTACCACAACTGAGCAATATCATGCTCCGTGTACAATGATGAATAAGGCGTGCTTTATCAACATCATTAAAATGGAAATTGATTGCAGGCAGTACCTCTGAAATTAGCGGGAAGTCTAAAGTATTAAACAGACTATATTAATAATAATAACATGGTAAAAAGATTATCAGTCTCATGGTTTTTCTTTGCATGCCTCGCCGGATCCCTGAATGCCCAGCAACAGCTTCTAAAAGAACATGAAGAACCGCTAAAAATTGTGAAAAAGTACTTTGATGCATTAAAAGCGCAGGATACGGTCGCATTTAAGAATGTATTTCTTAAAAATGCTTATACCTATTACGTTCTGGAAATAAAGGATTCGGTTATTGTTGGGGGTAAACCAATTTTTCCAAATGTTTTTAAAGACAACAGGGTTATTGATGAGCATATGCTCAAACAAGGGGTGAGAGTTGAGTTACACAAAAGAATCGCCATGGTTTGGGTTCCTTACGATCTCTGGTTAAATCAAAATTTTTCATATTGTGGGGTCGACATGTTTTCCCTGGTTAAAACAAATGCAGGATGGAAAATAGCTGCCATCACTTCCACAGTGGAAAAGGAAGGATGCGTGAACAAATAAATTTTACCTGAATTATGTTGGCTGCATTTGTAAATTGCGCACTTTCAGCTAATTTCGTATGTTCTTTAAAATCCGACTATACAATTAAAGTATGTTTTTCAAAATACTTACTGTTGCGGGTCTGGCAACCTTTGAATTATATGCGGCCATCCCGGCGGGATTTGCACTTGGCCTTTCGCCCTGGACAATATTTTTTGCAAGTGTAACAGGGGGCTTGACAGGCGTATTCGTTGCAGCCTTTTTAGGCGAAAAGATCAGGGCGTTCTTCCAAAAGAACAAACCCGTAAAAGAAGAAAAAACAAGGCATCCGATGGTACACCGCTTCTGGAATAAATATGGCATCATAGGTTTAGGTTTTCTGGGTACTATGACAGTTGGTGCTCCAATCAGTATTGCCGTTGGCGTTGGCCTGAATGTCAACCTGAAAAAACTGCTTACCTGGTGCTGTATAGGAGTTCTAAGCCGTTGTATTTTGTTTACACTTGTTGGATATTACGGACTTAAATTATTTTAAACTAAATTGCGCTTCCATTTTTACTCGCCTTAAACATTAGTAAAAAGTTTCGCCATGCCTCCAATAAAAACAGCGCTATTGTCTTTCGGTATGTCCGGTAAGGTATTTCACGCTCCTTTTTTACAGGTGCATCCTGGATTTCAACTGGCAGGTGCATGGGAAAGAAGTAAAAAGAGCATTGGTGAATCTTATCCCGGTGTTACTTCCTACCCTTCCCTGGAAATATTATTAGCCGATGATTCAATAGACCTTGTCATTGTAAATACCCCTACAGTTACCCATTATGAATATGCCAGACAGGCATTGCTGGCTGGTAAGGATATAATCGTGGAAAAAGCATTTACTACCACGGTTGCAGAAGCTGTGGAATTGAAAAACATTGCTGAAAAAGTAAATAAAAGGATCTCTGTTTATCAAAACCGTCGCTGGGACAGTGATTTTAAAACTGTAAAAAAAATAATTGCAGAGGGTTGGTTGGGAGATATAAAGGAAGCAGAAATTCATTTCGAACGGTATAAACCACAGCTCAGCCCCAAGCCCCATAAGGAGGCCAAAAGTGCCGGATCGGGGATTTTGAAAGACCTTGGCCCGCATATCATCGACAGCGCCATTTGTTTATTTGGTTTTCCGATGGCAGTTTTCGCAGATATCCGCATAACCAGGAAAAACTCGGTAGTCGATGACTGGATAGATATTCTCTTGTATTATGAAAATTTGAGGGTTAGGTTAAAAGGAGGTTTGTTCGTAAGAGAAAGCCTTCCGGGTTTTATTGTACATGGTTCAAAAGGATCTTTTCTGAAAAACAGGACGGATGTGCAGGAAACTGATCTTACAGCAGGTAAAAAACCAAATGGAGCCGATTGGGGTAAAGAGCCTGAATCGGAGCAGGGATTATTACACACAGAGAAAGATGGCATCATCATTCGTGAAAAAGTTCAATCTTTGCAGGGCAATTATTACGATTACTACGATGAAGTATACAAGGCTTTAACTGAAGATAAACCAATGCCGGTAACGGTTGATGACGGCATAAATGTAATGCGAATTATCGAATCCGCTATGGAAAGCTGTAATGAAAAGAGAGTGATTGACCTGTAAAAGGGCAGCCTGTCTTTTTACAATTTAATAATCAATTAATTCACACCACATGAATGCCTAATCATTCATGTGGCCTGAATGTGTTAAAACTTACTGGTATGGCAATAAAAAACTGGGTATTTGATCCCTTTCACAGCGAAATTCAATTTAAAATAAGACACCTTATGATCACGAATGTGACAGGTAGTTTTAACATTTTCCAGGTTGCTGTAGCTACTGAAGATGAAGATTTCATGAAGGCGAAAGTCAGTTTTTCCGCTGATATTGATTCAATTTCTACCGGTAATGAAGAAAGGGATGAACACCTTAAAAGTGCCGAATTCTTTGACGCTGCCACCTACCCTGCTTTAGGTTTTGTGGCTACCAGGTACGAAAGCGTAGACAATGACGGATCTTATGAGTTATATGGCGATCTTACCATAAAAAATATAACCAGGAATATTAAACTGGATGTAGAATTTGGTGGAATAATAAAAGACGCCTACGGTAATATTAAGGCTGGATTCACCATTAATGGAAAAATCAACAGGAAGGATTTTGACCTTACCTGGAGTGTGCTTACAGAAGCAGGCGGTATGGTGGTAAGTGATGAGGTAAGAATAGCATGCGAGGTACAATTGATTGAGCAGCAATAAATTCATTCGAATTCGTTAACAAAACCAGGCTCCCCTGTGCCCTTTTATTGGTTAGGGCAATATTGACCATCTGAAAATATAAATCACCAAACGTTTCCTCTCTTCTTAAAGGCTTATCGCCCGGCAGGTATTGTAAATCAGTAGTGTTCGCCTACCGTTTTGCTTTAAGTGGGCCCAGCCAGCAGCAGTGTTCCATAGCCTTTTTCCCCGGTTCCAAATTATGCAATTGCAGGAAACCCGGAAAATCACTTCTACCCGGTAGTTAAAGTATTTTAAAAATAAACTGAGAATATTTTTTATATTCACGATTCTGATCAACCTCCTTTAAAAGGGAATATCAATAAACAATTGAAACGAAAGCAACGTTTAAGATAAATTGATCGTATATAAAATGATTTCACCACCTAACAATTACCCGTATTGAGTTTAAGTAACCAAAACATACTTAGCCTGATAGATAGTTGTAAGCAAAACAACCGGGAGGGCCAACAGGAGTTGTACAGGCTATTGTATACCTATGCCTATAGTATTGCATACCAATACGCAAATGATGACCAGGAGGCCAATGCTTTAGTAAATGATAGTTTTCTTAAATTATTTACCCATATTAACGTTTGCAAACTGGACAAATCAACCAATATGGTAAATTCCTTCAAAGGATGGTTCAGAAAGATAATTGTCAATACATGCATTGACCGGTACAGAAGCAATAAAAATATACGACGGCATGAGGTTGATACCCAACCTGTTATTATTGATAATAGTGAAAATGGAGAGGATAAACTTGGGTATAAAGAAATAATCAATACCGTTAAACAGTTATCAGCAGCTTACAGAACAGTTTTTAACCTGCATGTTATTGAAGGATTTTCGCATGAGGAAATAGCAGGGTTGTTAGATATTTCAGTTGGAACCTCGAAATCCAATTTATCAAAAGCTAAGGAACGGTTAAGAGCCATTTTACAAAAAAGAACGAATTTCAATATATCGAATGATGCAACCATCGGACAATGAGTTAGATAAGCTGTTCAAGGAGGCCGGGGACAATTACCAGGCAACTGGCGCAAACCCTGATTGGAAGGAGATGGAAGCCTTATTGGATAAACATATGCCCGTCAGCAAAGATCCATGGAGAAGGAGATTTTTTTTATTTATATTGTTATTTCTTTTATTGGGCGGAACTTATATATATTTTTATGATAGTACCGGCAAGTCATCCAAAACAGGTAAAGAACAACACGCATTAAACATCCCTTCCGGAACAATTGTATCCCCGCCGGCTCATCCCAATGGAAATGGTACGACTGTAAATGGTAGCCAACAGGAGCAAAAATCATTATTACGGGATAAAGAACAGCAACCAGACGAAAAGGATCTTGTCTCAAAAAGAAACATTCGTAAGAAAAATAAAACAGCAGGGAAAACTAAGATCAGTATTTACACGGCTGAAGTAGGTGAAAACAACCAGTCACCCGGACCGGGAGATATGACCTCCTCCACTAATAAAAAAGAAAGAGCAAATACGACCGGCGACTTAACTACTGAAACTACGCCACAAACTGAAATTAAAGATAAGGGAGTAAATAATAAAATTCCGGAAAAAACAGTTCCACAGGAAGATACAATTGCTGAAAATAAAACGCCCGTAGTTACAGAAAAAACTGCCGCCGGCAAAAAAAATAAGAATAGTCAAAAAAGGAAAAATCCGCTCGAATTCTCGCTGGTTTATGCGCCCGAGCTAACGACAATCAGGTTTTCGAATACTGACAAACCAGGCAGCAATTATGGATTGTTGGTGGGCTATCATATTTCAAAAAATCTTACTTTGCAAACAGGGCTTATAAAATCAAGAAAAAATTACATCGCCGATGGAAATGATTTTACTTTGAGTTTCCAGCTTCCCCCTAATCATAAACTAGATAGAGTGGATGGATATTGCATGATGTATGAAATACCACTGAACATTAAATCACAATTTTCGAACTGGAAAAAGCTAAATTGGTTCTATACGGCAGGTATCTCTTCCTATTTTATGAAAAGTGAGTTTTACAAATATTTTTATATAACAAACTATGGTGATTATACTAAAAGTTTTAGATATGATTCCCAGCAAAACTATTGGTTATCCGTTGCTACTATCGGGTTGGGCCTTGAAAAAACAATTTCAAATGGGTTGACGGTTGCAGCGGCGCCATTTATTAAAATTCCTTTTAGAGGAATGGGAGCAGGTAAATTGAAATTAACTGGTATGGGCATAAATTTTTCACTTTCTTATGTGCCCGCTTTTGCCAAAAAATAAAATAATTCACATGCAGGCATGGTTAAGCACAGCTTTTTTTCATTGTGCATCAAACCAAAGTTTTGTGTCGTCATTCCAGTTGCCATTGTAATTAATCGTAAGCTCTTCGCCTTTTTCAACTACCCTGATCGTTTTTACCATTATCGTATCATCTTCATAATCCATAAAATATTCGCAATTGCTTCTGTAACTGTGGTTATAGGCCGGTATCAGCCCCAATGCCATACAGCATTTATCTTTATTTTTGCCCCAATCAAAAATGTAATCGTGCAATAATGTTTTATCAAGATGATGCCGGTCTTCCAGGCTCATTACAATCACGGGTGATAATTCTATTACAATGTCCGCAGGAATCCTTTCCCGCGTAAAAACACCCCTGCCCATATTGACTGTCTGATCAACAAATAAATAAGGTTTTACCATAACATTTCATTAATTGTAAAACAAGTAATTTGCATTTGGGGTTTTGGGATTTGAATTTACAGTTTTCTGTTAGAAAACAGTAAACAACTAACTAAAAAAAACATGGAGCAGGAATTGGAAGATATGACATTGCAACAGAAGTTTGAGGAAGTAATTGCTTCAGAAGACAAATTGCGAATCCAGGAATATCTTAATAACCAAAATATAAGTGATGTAGCTGAACTTATTTATGAGAATGAAGATTTCGAGAGTAATATCATCAGCCATCTTTCACTACACCGGGCGGCGAGCGTTTTTAAGATTCTTGAACTGACCACGCAAAAAAAGATCATTAAAACATTACCGCCTTTTAAGACAGCAGAATTACTGAATGAATTACCTCCGGATGACCGTACTTCTTTTCTAAGTGAGTTGCCAAGTAATGCGGTAAGGGAATTGGTGAGGACTTTAACCCCGGAAGAAAGAAAAATCACCCTTTCCCTGCTGGGCTACCCGGAAGGAAGCGTCGGCAGGCTGATGACTCCTGATTATGTTTATGTATATGAACATGATACCGTGGAAGACGTTTTCAACACCATCAGGAAATATGCAAAGAGCAGCGAAACAATCGACGTGATCTATGTGATCAATGATAAGGGCAAATTGCTGGATGATATACGTATCAAGGATTTCATCATGGCCAGCCCAGATAAAAGAGTGGATGAATTAATGGATGGCAGGTATATCACCTTGCATGCTGAAGACGACCAGGAAGTAGCCAATGAAGTCTTTAAAATGAATAACAGGGTAGCTTTGCCGGTTGTGAGCAAGAGTAATAAATTATTGGGCATTGTTACTATTGATGATGTATTATGGGTAGCCAATGAAGAGTTTAGTGAAGACATGCAAAAAATGGGAGGTACCCAGGCATTGGATGAACCCTACCTCGAAATGCCCCTTTTTAAATTATTCAGGAAAAGGGTTGGTTGGCTTATCATACTTTTTTTAGGTGAAATGTTTACGGCAACGGCAATGGGGTATTTTGAAGATGAGATTCAAAAAGCAGTTGTGCTGGCGCTTTTTATTCCATTGATTATTTCAAGCGGGGGAAATACGGGTTCACAGGCCTCTACGCTGATTATCCAGGCAATGGCGGTAGGTGAACTTACCATGGCGAACTGGTGGAAGGTAATGCGAAGGGAAATTATCCAGGGATTGATGCTGGGATCGGTGCTTGGCCTTATTGGTTTTACCAGGGTAATCATATGGTCCAAAATCTTACCCGATGTTTATGGATCGCACAATTACCTGATAGGCTTTACAGTAGGCACTTCATTGATAGGGGTGGTTCTTTGGGGAACATTAACAGGATCTATGTTGCCCCTGGTTTTAAAAAGGCTGGGGGCTGATCCGGCTGTAAGCTCCGCCCCTTTTGTGGCTACACTTGTAGATGTTACAGGTCTTATCATTTACTTTTCAGTAGCTTATTTATTTTTACAGGGAATACTTTTATGATACGCATAATATAGTATCAAAATTATTTGCCGGAATATTACCGGCTGGATATTTCGACCGGGCAGCCGCAGGAAACCGAATAGAAAATATAAAGCAAACCGGGCAGCGGGTTGTAAATAGGAGCCCGTGTAAAAAAAAGCATCCATTTGGCTGCAATTTTGTTAATTTGCCGTTCCAAAAGATCTGGCATACCCTTCAACAAATGCGCAAAACAGCGTTTTCGTACAAGCGTGCGACATGCAATTCCCATAGCACGGGAACAGCAAAGATGGAGAAAAGTACAACAGCCGGAATAAAAAAAATCACATGTGCGGAATAGTAGGATATACAGGGCATAGAGAAGCATACCCCATTATTATAAAAGGCCTGAAAAGATTGGAATACCGCGGATACGACAGTACCGGTGTGGCATTGCTAAACGGCGGATTGAAAGTATATAAAAAGAAGGGCCGGGTGGCCGACCTGGAAGAATTTGTTGTAGGCAAAGACCTCCATTCTCATATTGGTATCGGTCATACCCGCTGGGCTACCCATGGTGAGCCGAGTGACAGGAATGCCCACCCGCATACCAGTGGCAGTGGTAAACTTTCAATGATACACAATGGTATCATCGAAAACTATACACAGATAAAGAAAGAACTCATTAACAAACACTATACTTTCACCAGCGACACAGATACCGAAGTGCTGCTGAACTTCATTGAAGATATTAAAGAAAACAATAACTGTAACCTGGAAGAAGCGGTAAGGATTGCATTGAAAAGGATCACGGGAGCGTATTGTATTTTATTGATAGATGAATCTGATCCTGAAACCATCATTGCCGCAAGAAAGGGCAGCCCGCTTGTAATTGGGGTGGGAAAGGGAGAACATTTTTTAGGTAGCGATGCATCGCCCATGCTTGAGTATACCAAAGAAGTAGTGTACATAAATGATTATGAACTGGCCATTGTAAGGCCGGGGGAACTAATTCTTAAAAACCTGGGTAATGAAAAGATAACTCCCTTTGTGACTAAACTTGATATGGAGCTTGCTGCGATTGAAAAAGGAGGTTACGAACATTTCATGCTGAAAGAGATCTTTGAACAACCCAGTACCATTCACGATTGTTTGCGTGGAAGGCTGGACGCTTCGGCAGGTAGCATTACGATGAGTGGCGTGCAGCAAAATATAGAAGCTTTTAAATCAGCAGGCCGTATTATAATTGTCGCATGCGGAACAAGCTGGCACGCGGGCCTGGTAGCGGAATACATTATTGAAGAACTTTGCCGGATACCGGTGGAAGTTGAATATGCATCTGAATTCAGGTACAGGAACCCGGTGATCAATAAAGGCGATATTATTATCGCCATATCCCAAAGTGGCGAAACAGCCGATACTTTAGTAGCCATTGAAAATGCCAGGGACCAGGGAGCCGTTATTTTTGGCATTGTAAACGCCGTAGGCTCTTCCATAGCAAGGCTTAGTAACGGTGGTGCTTATACGCACGCCGGTCCCGAAATCGGCGTTGCATCTACCAAGGCCTTTACAGGTCAGCTGGCCGTTCTCACGATGATGGCGTTAAAGATCGCAAAGGAAAAAGGATCTATACATGATGAACGGTATACGAAATTGCTATTTGAACTGGAATCGGTTCCCGAGAAAGTGGATGCCATTTTAAAAAATGCAGGCGCGATAAAGATCATTGCTGAAAAATATAAAGATGCCAGCGACGCGTTGTTTTTAGGGAGAGGCTATAATTTCCCGATTGCATTGGAAGGCGCATTAAAGCTAAAGGAGATCAGTTATATTCATGCAGAGGGTTACCCGGCAGCAGAAATGAAACACGGCCCCATTGCCCTTGTAACAGAAACTTTACCGGTAATATTTGTTGCTACCAAAGATCTCTATCATCAAAAAATAATAAGCAATATACAGGAGATAAAAGCACGCATGGGAAAAGTAATTGCCATTATTTCCGAAGGAGACGAAGTGATTCCCGGGCTCGCAGATGATGTATTTTGTGTGCCACCTGCGGATGAAATTATTGCCCCGATGCTTAGTTGTATTCCTTTGCAGCTACTCTCCTATTATATGGGTATTGCCAGGGGCGTGGACGTAGATAAGCCAAGGAACCTGGCAAAGAGTGTAACGGTGGAATAATAATTGATAATTGATAATTGATAATTGATAATTTTTTTCAATTCGAAGTTTCTTTATCTAAGCAAACATCTTTTATTTCTTTGACAAAAATTTTAATATTAAGCACTGGTTCCATCAGTTCTTTTTCAATTAATCTACTATCAATCAGAGATTGGTTTCTTCTCCAGGCTCATACACTTTTATACTTAAGAAATGAGATTTCAATAACTAAAAACTGATGCCTCCTAAACATTATCAATTATCAATTATCAATTATCAATTAAAATATATTAATTAAAATGAATATTATCACCAGGCATCCCGTCAATAATCTTGGCTACAACTTTGTGGAGGAAAAATATATTCCTGAAGGGGAAGACGAATATTACCAGCGGTACCTGCAGAATCCAAATGGTAATGAATACCGAAAATTATCTGCACTCGAAATTGAAGTGCTGGTGCGAAACAGCAATACTTCCGACGACTGGAATAAAATATTTGTATCCGCTGCCTTTAACCCCGAACTGGTAAAGAACTGCAAGTTTTACGGTTTGATCCGGATTGGCAAATTAGAGCCGTTTTATCTTGAATTTCACAACCTGCGATTGCCTGTTGGCCTGCATAACAGCACTATTATCAGTTGCGACTTTGGCAACAATGTTTGTATTGAGAATGTGAATTACCTCAGTCATTATATCATTGGCAATGATGTAATGATCGCAAATGTAAATGAGCTGGATTCTACAGACAAGGCAAAATTTGGTAATGGAATTATATTTGAGGGCGAGGATGAAAAGGTAAGGGTATGGATGGAACTTTGTAATGAGAATGGAGGCAGAAGGGTTATTCCTTTTGACGGAATGCTGGCTGGTGACGCTTATATGTGGAGTAAATTCAGGGATAAGCAAGCCCTGATGGAGAAATTCAGGGAGTTTACCGATAATAAATTTGAAAAACACAGGGGCCATTACGGAAAAGTGGGGGACCGTACAGTTATTAAAAATTGTAAGATCATTAAAGATGTATTGATAGGCACAGATGCTTATTTAAAAGGAGCCAATAAATTAAAAAACCTGACTATCAACAGTGATAAAGACCGCACTTCCCAAATTGGCGAAGGTTGTGAACTGGTTAACGGAATAATAGGATACGGTTGCAGGATCTTCTATGGAGTAAAAGCCGTTCGCTTTATGATGGCGTCACATTCCCAGTTAAAATATGGCGCCCGGCTGATCAACTCTTATCTCGGCAACAACTCTACTATCTCCTGTTGTGAAGTCTTGAATTCATTGATTTTCCCGGCGCATGAACAACATCACAATAATTCATTTTTATGTGCGTCACTCGTAATGGGGCAAAGCAATATGGCCGCCGGCGCTACAATTGGCAGCAATCATAACAGCCGGGGCGCTGATGGTGAGATCATTGCCGGTCGTGGCTTTTGGCCAGGGCTCTGTGTAAGCTTAAAACACAATTCAAAATTCGCTTCTTTCAATATCATCGCCAAAGGCGATTTTCCTTCGGAATTAAATATCCCGATCCCATTTAGCCTGATTAGCAACGATGTGACCAATAACCAACTGGTTGTTATGCCTGCTTATTGGTTCATACACAACATGTATGCATTGGAACGCAATGCACACAAGTATGTTGACAGGGACATGCGAACAACTAAGACCCAGTTAATTGAATATGATTATTTAGCCCCTGATACAATCAATGAAATTTTCACAGCCCTTACTTTTTTGAATAGAATGCAGCCTGGTGAAAATGGTATTGCCGAAACGGGCGGTTGGGAAAACTCAACCAGGAAAACAGTCGTGCTCAACCTGCCGCAGTCAATTGCCATCTTCAAAGAACTGGTTCGATATTATGGAATCATGGAACTATTACGGCATATTCAACAAAATAAGTTTAGCAGTTTTGAGGAATTGAAGAAAAGCATCTCTGCCAAAATACAACGGACTGAATGGCTGAATATTGGCGGACAATTAATACCACAACCGGCGGTTGAAAAACTCCAACACAATATTATCAGCAATAAGATCAAAAGCTGGGATGAAGTACATGATTTTTACAGGTTGCAGAGCACAAACTATTTTAATAATAAATTGAATCATGCCTATACCTCCCTGCTGGAAATATTGAATATTACTCCAAGACAATTTACTGCCGAGCTTTTTAAACAATTATTACAACAGGCGCTGGCGACCAGGGAATGGATGTGCAAAGGAATTTATGATTCCAGGGCAAAAGATTATAGCAACCCATTCCGAAAGATGGTGTATGAGAACTTTGAAGAAATGAACGAGGTAGTGGGCCGCATAGAGGACAATACCTTTATTCAACAGAAGATCGGCCAATTGGATGAAATCAGGAAGCAGGTGAAATCTGTAATTCGAAAATTAAAATTATGACTAAATGTCCCTCGTACACAGGAAAGCACTGCCGTACTAATATGGGTTCTTAAAAACAAAGCGGTCTTTGGCAAATCCCCTCTTCACTTAGTGTATATTTGTAAAATTTTAAAATTGAAGCAACTCGTATCAATCATCATCTTTGTAATGATGGTAACTTTGGTAAAAAGCCAATCCCTGGCTCAAATAAAAAAAGAATTAGACACCACTTCCGACCCCATCGGCTATGTAAAATACAAACTCAAAAAAAAGTTTAAAATAGATACGGTAACAGTAATGAGTACCACTTCTTTTTTAGGTCTGGCCGACAGCCTTGCCTATAACGGAAAAATCGGGAAGGTATACGGCCCGTTTAAAAAAGCTAACTACTTAATAAAAGTACTTGCTAAAGTTCCAAATACATTTTATCATGTAAGTCATATCCTGATAGATACTTCAACTTTTAGCCGCAAGTTTGCCGATTCCCTGGCAGGCAGAATCATTAAAAAAATTCAAACAGACAGCAGCTCATTCGAGTCAATGGCAAGAACCTATAGCTCGGATTATGGTTCAGCCTCAAAAGGTGGTGACCTGGGATGGTTTATCCGGGGCGCAATGCTACCGCAACTGGATGAAGCGATCGCAGCGCACAAAAAAGGAGACGTCTTTAAAGTATGGTCTCCCGCAGGTTTGCATATAATTACCATCGTGGATAATCCTAAAAAAGACCATGGATTTGCTTTATTGCTGAGGGTGTTTTTATAAAAAGGGTGAATGGGCAATGAGCAATGGGCAATGGGCAATGGGCAATAACTTCTACATCAACCTTCAACCTTTAACCTTTAACTAATTAACATCCTTCCCTGCTTTTAGCTTTTCAATCATCTCTTCTACATTTAATTTATTAGCGTTGTCAGGCGCCTGTGGTAAAGCCGCGATTGCATACTTTAGTGCTTCTTTATATTTTCCTTCGCTGCTTAAAGCCCTGACCATTCCCATATTGGTGGTGAATGTATTGGGATATTTTTTATAATTGGCTTTAAAAATTTCCGAAGCTTCCTGGCTTTTTTTGGCGGCCAGCAATTGACGGGCATATCCGTGAACCTCCGTCATGGAACCAAGTGGAGCGGCCTCTTTCATGATCGCAGAAGCTTCACTTGCTTTACCCGATAAATCTAATAACCGTGCTTTGGTGGACAGGGTCCTGAAATTTTTCTCCCCTATGAATTGCCCGCTGATAGCATATTCGGCCCATTGCAATCCCTCTTCCAGGTTGGTATTATTGTCGGCACACCAATTGGCAGCCTGCAAAAATGCCTGCCAGCTAAACCCTTTGTCAGTTTGTAATTCTTTCCTGAAGGAACTGACCTGGTCCTTCTTTATATCTGTCTCTACTTTAAATGGAAACATCCATTTTTCCCATTGCAACGCAATAGTAGCACTATTGACGGTTTGATTGGTAAACACGTATTGTAAGAATTCTACGGATTTGTCCATTACCTGTTGTTTACAGGTAATACGCAGTGCATCTTCTGAAGGATTGTAAAAAAAACTACCCCAGGCCGTATTGTTAGTTGAAAAGATCAAAGTTGATTCATCCTTGCCGGTGGCAATAAAAAAACCGTACTTACCGGCCCGCAATTTCTTGCCTTCAATGCTCACGTCAGAAGAAAACTCAATGGTAGTACATTCATTAGCACCGGCACGCCATGGCGCTTCCTTGCTGGTACCAAATCCAAGGTAAGAGAATCCAAATGGCACCAGTTGTCCCCATATTTTACCTTCCCTGCCTTTTACACCGGGCCTGTTATAATTAATGGTAATATCGGTAAGGCCTACACGTTCTCCCACCATTGCCTTTTTATTGCCTCCGTCAGGTAATGTGGTTAATTGCGCAGTTGAAGCCTGGTGCAGCAGAAATATTGCTACTAATCCCGTAATTATTTTTTTCATAAAAATTAGTTTAGATATATTAAAATTACGCTGTGTATTTGCAAAGTCAACTATCATTTGATGAATGGCGGAAGAAATCCTCCATTCTAAGGGGGAGTTATTCGTAGCTGACAGGAAGGGGACCCTCGTTTTCCCCTTGTTTTGACTTTAACATTTCCGGGAATCCCATTTTATGGGCCAGGGCAGACACAGCCCGGGCAATACGTTTGACTTTGGTAGGTTCGGTTTTTGCAGATTCAATCCACTTACTGAAATAATTTTGGTGTGCTAAAGGAAGTGATTTAAAAAATTGTAAAGCGGCAGGCTCATCTTCCATACATTCCGTAAACGCGGCGTTTACCTGGTAGGGAATTTCGTCAACTGCCAGCTGCACTTTTAGCATTGCTCCCTTCCTTTTACCAATGGCTCTCCTTAAACCAGCATTCAGCGCCATAATAAAATCGCCGCCACCCATTGGCAACAATGCAACCCCATTGATGGTATGCTCATCTAACCTTCCTTTTACGCGAAATGACTTTTTATTACCCGGCCGAAGTTGTTCCGCAATTTTAACAGGAATTGTTATATAAGTCCAACCGGTTTTTTCACCTTGCCGGTCAAATTTTAATATTGTAGTGGTAAAACTAATCATGATACCCTTTCAATGCTGACAGATACTACAAAATAAAAAAATATTCACCAACTTCCTTTAATAGCAGCATACATTTCAGGAAAGTATTTTCCCGTATCAAGACAGATCCGCTTAACTGGTTTGTAAAAGTCTGTATTTTGTGACATGGAGTTGCTTGCAAACAGGAAGAATTACCTGTCATTAAATTTGTAAATTCAATTCCGTCAAACTTTTGTATTCTGTTAACGGCTTATTGGTTAATTTTATTTCTATGAAATACTTGCATAGTCTCCTGTTTAGTGGATTATTGATATTTTCCGGTATCACATCAGCCGCCCAGTCGGCGGATGACGATTTTAAACTGATTGATGATTATGTGAAATCATTAGGAGCATTGGATACGCTGAACATGGGCACGATCAGTTTTATAGTAACAAATAAATTTCCTGATGCAAAAGATAAAGTAAGAGCAATATTCGACTGGATCGCCTACAATATCAGTTTCGATCTTAAGGCAGCAAGGAATAACGATAACGAAAAAACAGGTACGGACCAGGTATTGAAATTCCGGAAAGCAACTGCGGCGGGTTATGCGGCTTTGTTCCAGGATATGTGCAGCGTAGTAAAAATCCGTTGCCTTACGGTAGATGGATATGCGAAATATAACCCGGAGCAGATAAATGAAAAGCCCGATGGCTCTAATCATACCTGGGCGGTAGTACAGTTGGGTGAAAGTCCAGACACCTGGTATTATGTAGATCCCACCTGGGGCAGCGGTTACACTGATGATAAAATGAAAATTTTTACAAAAGCATACAATGATGATTATTTTTTTGCAGACAAGGCCATCTTTAATTACCAGCATTACCCGGATAATGGCGCATGGCAGCTTGGCCCCGGGCCAAAAAGCTTAAGTAATTTTTTGTCGTTGCCATTGGTGAAAAGTGGCGCTTATGAATTTAACATCGGGAAGTTTGCACCGGACAATGGCTTTATAAAAACAAAAACCAACAAACCGGTTTCATTCAATATTAAACTAAGAGCCGGCCCGGAGATAGATATTGTATCATTGGTAATCGGGGAAGAAAAAAAGCAGAAGACAAAAACGGTTGATTATACTGTTTCAAAAGGCAACATTATTTTCAATTATAAATTTGAAGTAGAAGATACCTACCCTGTTCTGGTATTGATCAATAATAAACCTGTACTTGGCTATATGGCTGAAGTAATTGAATAATGGCCATGGGTTAGTGATTCACAGGTAATAACCGGCAAATCATTGACGATAGTCAGAGTCTGCAAGAAAACTCTATGAATAAGAACTGGTAAGGGTTCGTGGAGCGAAACCAAGGCTTAAAGAATTTCATTTAGGGTAGATTTTAATTGATAATTGATAATTGATAATTTTTTCCTAAGTAGTGACTCACCCCTTACCTCTCTACTGTAGAGCTTCCGTTTGGACAGATCTGTGGCCTGTCTTCATGTGTACATTCCAGATTTCCGTACCAGGGTATACCGGTGCACTGAGATAGTTGAATTATAATAATTGAGAGGTGGAAGACCAAGGTAGTGTAGCAAAGGAAGTGTATGATGGCAAATGATTGCAACCCAATTATCCTTTATTTCCGCTGAATTGTTTTTCGAAGCATCGCAAATAAAAAATCACTGATTTACCCCTTGCGCAGTATTATTAGTTTTGATAATAGCTTCAGAAACAATCCCCAACCTCGTTGGCGATTCAATAAATTGAAATATCAAGGTCTATTGGGACAGGGATATCCTCAGTTGTAAACCTGCCCTCGTATTGATGGTAGGCGCACTGGAAGAAATATATGGGTTTACCCTGCGTTGATCAAAAAAGAGCTTAATATTAACCCGGTTATTTAAGAAATAGTCAATGGTAGGCGAAACGGTAACTTCCTTACTGCCTCCTGTGGGCAAAGTAGAATTTTGGTCCAACCTGTTATTCACGGTAACATTATCCCTGATCTTAAAATCAATCCTGAAATTAATTTCATTGTCCAGTTTACCTGAGCCTTCCTTACTTAGGAACTTTGGCAACTTTAATCCCCCGAATAATTTCAACCCGCGTTTCCGGTAACCTGCTCCAATGGCAAATTCAGTACTTCTTGTTTCACTTAACTGGAAATCTACCAGGCTTAAACTAAGGGTACGCTGCTTGGTATAATCAAACTTAAACTGCATTTGGTTGGTAAACATCATATCCACCCCTGCTAATGGCGCAAACTGTTCCTGTATGGTAATATTGGGTAAAAGAAAATAAGGAATATAATTTTTTGAAATGGGATCATAAAATGAGGGGTATCCATACTTTAAGTCATCCTGGTAAAGCAGGGCGGAAGTAAATCCATTCATACTAAGGCTTCCGTTGTACCCGTGGGATACCGTAAAGTTGGTGAAAATTTTCTCCAGCCCTTTTATCCTGCTTAGGCCGTTGTAATCCAGTTTCCAGTTGGGCTTGGGTATAATACTACGGAACGGATTGGATTTCATATTGGGATTACTTTGCCTGATTAATCCAATATTATTGGGGTCCTGGCCCGAATAGGCCGCTATAAATGCCGGGATCAATACGTCAATTGCATACCTGTTATATCCATAAGCATAGCCATCAGCTTCCAGGGGACGGCCGTTATTGTATTTATTAAGGTTTCCTAATCTTTGAGAAATGATCTTCCTGCTGTCCTGGAATTTAAGAAAGGTTGCTGATATCTGGTTGGGATCAAACTTGCCGAATAAGGTTTTGTAGGAAATATAACTTACGTCAAATCCACCACCTGCATATGGGCCCAGGTGACCAAAATTATTACCCGTACCGGTAGTGTCTTTAAATAATTCTGAATAATTCTTATTAAATGTTTTATTCACATTGATGCTGATGGTCAGATCCCTGACTGGTTCTACCTGGGCGGTAATGGTTAACCGCTGGTCGAAGGATTGCTGCAAAATGCTGTTAAATAATGTATCCCTGCTGAACAACCCTTTACTGGCAGCATTATTAAGCCAGTTGGTATCGGGTTGTTTTCCCAGTATAAAATCAAATCCGGGTTGCATACTACGGAAATTCCGCCCGATAAATTGTGTACTATCCAGGTAGCCCGGCAAACGCGTATTCGCATTTTCAGATAAAGAAACATTGACTTGTTTTACACTGGTTACCAGTTTGCCAAACACCCGCCCAAGGGTTCCCACATCGGGCATGTAATTAAGATCCTTTACCCTTGTTACCTTGACACGCCTAAACTTCTTTATAGTAATGCCGTTTTTTGTTATTGTCCTGAAAATAGAATCCCTTTTAAACTCTTTCGCTTTCTTAGTCTGCCCGCTATCCCTTGGCAACTCAATGGCACGGAAGAATTTTAACTTACTATACAATCTTGTAAAATCCAGTTGGGCAGTTGCTTCCTGGCTTTGTCCGTTTTCCAGGATATTCCCCAATTCTACCGCCAGCCGCGAAGCGCCGATCCAACGATATGTTGCCTGGTATCTTAAATTTACCGTGGTCCAGTCGAGCAAGGGAAACTTGGCTGTGGGCAAGGTATAAGAAAGATTGGCAGAGTGATTATACAGGGTATTTCTTCCACCGCGTAAAAGGCTTGACCAAACACTGTCTTTTTTTGGACCGGTATCAAGTCTGCCTGCTGGTTCGTCTACCCTTGAATTATTGGTTGCAGTAAAATCAAAGTTGATGGAACGGGTAAGCCCCCAGCGAAAAATATAATCCCGCTGGAAGGTTAAATATTTATCATAGGTTTCAGGAATTTTGTATTTATCCAACCCCACACTTCTTGGCCTGATAGCACCAAATTGCCGTTGAATATCGGCCCTGAAACTTAATTGTGATGGCACCGGGTTAATATTAAAATCCTTTACCAGATCGAGCCAATGCTTTTTCCTTTTTGCGAAAAATTTGATCTTTTTAAATGGCTCAATATATTTTGGCTGTGGCGCAAAATTATATCCCAACCCGCCCCTGTGCCTCGTAACTTCATTGTTTTCTATTAGCGGATTATGAGCAGTAATGTTAATGTAGGAATAACTTAAATCCACATTGGAAATATCATAAATCTTTGGGTTCTTTTTGCTGGTTCTGTTTTTTCTCACATTGGTAAAATTCAATGTCTTGGTACTCGTAAAATCTACGGCGGCATTTTTTATGGAGTCTCTTTTATTAGAGGGAGACACACCCAGCTTATCTTTGAGTTTGATATCCAGGTCGTAGGGATCATACTCGGGCATACTCACGGTTTGAGAATAACTTGCAAACATCGGAATGGAAACGGCGGCATTTTTTGGTAACAACTTACCCAGTTCCAAATTTGCCGCTACGTCAAATTGAGTAAAGTCGTCTCTATAGCGTTCATTTACTCTTTGCTCAATCGTACCAAACCCGTTACTGTGTTTGGTTACGGATCCTGTAATCGTACCGAGGTCAGCAAGGGTCATATCTATCCTGGCCATTGCCGCCCAGCCACCATGTTCATTGATAGAACTGAGCCTTAATTCATTTACCCACATCTCACCGCAGGCGCTGATATTTTTGGTATTCTCCACCCCGATCAATATTCCCCTTACTTCCCCTAGATTTGGATCACCTAATATTGAATAGGTCTGCCCGTTATCCCGGGCTTTTCTATACATGGTAGTTGGAACTCCGTTAATATTTCTCTCCTGTTTTAATTTTGGTAAAAAAGTCAGGTCTATATTTAAACTGTTGATTGCCCGCCAAAGCGTATCATTGTATGCATCCGAATTGGGATTTAAAGACCCTGCCGAAAGTGGCGTTAAATAAAGTGGTATCTTGATCTCATAATAATTGCTTACAAAATCGGTACCGATCCTTATAACTGCATTTAAATCGCGATCCTTAATATTATTAGGTGTCTTTACATTATTCTCCGCGTGTATATACATCGCTAAATTACCATATTGCCTGATATCCCTGTTGGCAAACGTCTGTTGTACTCCCCGCGCATCTCCATTGCTCAAACCACAAAACTGAAGTGACATACTTTGTTCGTTTTGTAAAAGGTTCACCCCGTTATTGCTTTGAATTTGTTGCCGCTGTATTTCCCTTGGTGTGCGGTAAGGCAGGGGAGATCGTTTATCATTCTCCTCAATATTTACACCATTAACATTAAGAATTGCACTGGTCGTGATAGGCGAATAGGTCCCGGTAGAATCAATCTTATTTGGAAATTTGCGCCAGATATTCCTGGTCAATTCCAGCTTGCCAAGGCGCATCACTACCTCATCTTCAAAATCGGTCAGATACATCCTCATAAAACGGATCGACTTAAAATCAGGAATATTTCCAATTCTTGTGCCGGCTCCAATGGGTATCCTGAACTGGTACCATGTTTCCGGACGGGCGGTGCCATCAGGCAACCCGGTTATGTTCACCGTCTTTTTATCAACTATATAGTTGACCCCAATTTGCATGGTCGGATCATTCGCCGGTTTAATATCAACAATATATTGAAAATACTCTTCAGATTCATTCATGGTATTGTCCCTGTTCAGATCCTCCGCATCGGGGTACAAAGTAGCAGCTGAAGAAAATTGGGATCCGTCATTTATTTTTGAATTTCCCTCCGGGTTGTTGAAATTCTTGTAGCGCTTTAAAATACCATCAGCCGGCGAAAAAGAGGCATCCCTGTAATTTGTATAATCATCCACGGACGGATCTTTCACCGCCAGCTGGTATGCCGCGTTGTTTACGGTCCCCTGCAGTTGAGCCAGGTAAGGCGCTCTTTTTACAGCCTCCGAATCGTCATTATTCCCATCAAATCCGAGATCCTGGAATACGCGGTCACCCGCATCATTACTGAATGCATTGGTGACCTGAATAGGATTCAGGGGTACCCGTCCCCATACAGAAGTATTGTCTACCTGCGATGGAGCGGTAGGAGTGGGTAATCCATTTTCATAGAATCTTCTTCCGTCTTTCAGAACGTCTTCAGAAATATTTCCAAGGTTGAAATATAATTTACCCCCGGTAGATTGATCAGCGTTTGGTCTTGTAGCAGTATTAATGAACGGATCCTGCATCCAAAATTCTATAAACTCAATATTCGCAGTTTCAAAATCGGACTGGTCAACATTTCTCATCAAACCACCCCATTTTTGCCTGGGATTTCTTAGCCGGTTATTATTATCAATTCCCAAAGCAGAAGATTCATAATTATAGGGACCTTTTTCAGTGGGATAATAGGCAAGGTCAAAAGTGATCAATTGGTTTTGTCCAAAATCGGTGGTTCGTTGTGGAAATATTTCACTCTGTTTTACAAGGCGTACCCTTGGATCGCTCAACTCTGCCCTGTTGTCACCTATTGGATTATTAACTCCTTTAAATGACTGCAAGGCCGGTTCAATCTGGTACCAGGCTAATTTCGCTCTTTTCTTGCCATAATCAATGTCATTATTTAAAGTAGCTTCCGGGAATAGAATATTGCCATTTAAATCCGTTGCCTTTTGCGGAGTGGACGCCATTCCCCAACTGATAGCCGGGAACCGAAGGTCAATGCCGGATTTACTTCCCTCAAAATCATCAATGTATACAGTTCCTGCTGACCCTTTTCCAATTTGAGGTGCGTGACCGGGTTGCAGAAAAGCTCCTTCGGCATAAGCATTAATGATAGATGGTGCGGTAGAGGAATAAAAAGGGAGTTTATCTAATAATTTTGTAAGCCTTGGCATTTCCTTCCTGTAATTCAGATCCATGCCATACATAGTGTTCCGAATAGGATCTTCGCCAATATTATTTTTAGTAAAGAAGGGGCGTTCCCCCAAACGTACAATGGTGCCACCAATCGCCAGTTGTTCCTTCAGGGTATTTTTGGCAAGATAATCCAGGCGCAGGCCTAAATAATTCCGCTGCTGGATTCCGAAAGCTGCATTGTTCTCAAAATTTACCTGCACCGGCAGCCCGGCATTTAATATTGCCTGGTTGGTTACTTTAATAGTACCGAGATCATAGTTAATATCATAATCAGCCCCTTCAATAAGTGATTGGCCTCCCGCTGTAACTGTTACACTACCCCGGGGGATATTATACCCGATACTGATATCCGATGAACCTGATGTACGTGCCGATCCTTTTAATACAAAGCGGTTAAGGTTCGGATACTGTTGTGCGACTGCCTTTATGGAATCATACAGAGCGTAATACAAAGTGTCCTTCGCAGTAGAGGGCACATTATTATAGACCTGCGCCGCAAGATCCCGACCAAACGGTTCCAATACCGGGAATACAATCCTGCTATAGGGAGAAATTACCGTAAAGCCTTCCACGTAATCAAAAACACCATCCGGCTGAGGATCCAGCTGGTTATTCAACTTGTCTAAATTGACCAACGATAAAATGGGTGTTCCCTGGTTTTTATCACCGAATGGTACATAACGTTTCCAGCCCAGGCTGGGTTCCTGGTACAAAACATTCAGCTTGAAATCAGTGGGTGTTAACGTACCATATCCAACAGAGTACACATTTTTCATCATCAATTTCCAAATGGGTAAGGCGGTACGCTGGGAGGTAGCCTTTAATAATTTCAGGAACAATACTTTTTGCGTAGCTGATATGCTGTCTGGTGGCAGATCCTGTGAAAATTCCCCAACTGTATAGGTTTTTCCATTGTAGGTATATTGAAAGGCCACGCCCAGTACTTCATCGGGTTGCAACGGTTGACTCAAAGAAATATAGCCGGCCTGCCTGTTGAAAATATATTGTGTAGAATCTAATTTCCTCGCGAAGATCTTTTCAAAATCCTGTACCGGAGATAGCCCTAGACTCTGCAAATTGCTTACCACCAATGCAGGATTCCTGTTGCCGGGGTTACTGGTTATCCTTGAAAAAAGGTCATTTGTATTGTTGTCAGGTAAATTGCCGGATGCAATAATGAATGGCTGGTAGGGGTTACTCTCGGCAAGATCCATTAATCCTACAATATCTCTTGTATTTGTGGTGCTTCCATTACGGTTGGTTACCCATACATCCAAACGAAGTATTTGTACCGGTGTGATTATGGCAGGTAACCTGGCTAATACTTTATTGTAATTCTCCCTAAAATACTGTCCCAGTAAAAAATGCCGGTTCTCTTCATATTCATCCGCTTTTATATCTATTAGCTGTGCCGCAGCACCACCCTGTAAATTTACTGTTTGTCTTTGCGATTTTTGATTGGCCAATACAGCCGTAATATTCAATTTGCCAAATTGCAGCTGTGTTTTTAAACCGAATAATTGCTGAGCTCCGGGGATAAACGTACTTCGTGAAGGAAACTGCACCGACCCTGCTTCTATTCGCTTTATGATTTCATCGTCTACACCACTGTAATCAAGTTTCAATTGATTATCCTGGCCAAAATTGGCCAATGTGTTGTAATTGATGGGGAATTTTAGCTTATCCCCGATATTGGCATTTACATTAACCTGGGCATTCATGTCAAAATCAAACCCCCCGTTTTTCCTGGCTCTTTCAGGTAAAGTAGGATTCTTTATGTTTTGCCCCTGGTAACCGGCGGTAATATCAACATTGCCCTGGGGACTGATATCTATTTTCCCATTACCAAACAGGCGGTTAAAGAGATTATCGTATAAGGATAGCCTTGGCTTTGTCAATTTACGGTTGAGTAAATTCATGGTATTTGCCCGCTTCTTAAAATAATCGGTTTCAGCCTGTCGTCCACGCAGTTTCCAGTATTCATCAAAAGTATAGACAGTAGGGGTACGGTAATATTTTTCACCAATCTTTTCATATACCGTGTATAGACGGGTTCTGAAATCATATGCTACAGAATCGGTGATGTTGCCCGGAGTTTTAAAATCATACGTGCTCTTTCTGTTATCGAGGATGATATCCCCTTTTCTTTCATAGATAGGGAATGGCAAGGTATCTGGCAGATTGCCTTCTCCAGGTACGGAAGGTAAATTCCTGCCGGTATTCTTAGCGGAAAGTGATAATGAAATAGCCGAGAAGAGTACTATATACACTAACCTAAAGCCAATCAATTTTGGTTTTAAATTTCTTTTACGGAACATCCGGTAATCAATTAATGTAAAATTCTATCAAATGGCTTTAAGTGCTTTTTTAATCATTTCTTCAAGGTTGTTGATGTTGTTTTCCGTTAATGATATTTTTTTGATTGCGGTCTCGGCCTGTGCCCGGGTAATTCCCAGCGACACTAATGCATTTAACGCATCTTGTTGTATACTATTGCCTGATAACGCCGGAACAAGGACAATGTTGTCTGATTTATTGACTTTATCCCTTAGTTCCAGCACTAAACGTTCCGCAGTTTTTTTCCCAATACCTTTTATGCTTTCCAGTAGTTTTACATTACCCTGTTGTATCGCAGCGCTGACTTCATCGGGCTTTAAATGAGACAACATCATTCTTGCGGTAGTTGCACCGATACCGGAAACACTTATTAACTGGATAAAAATCTCCTTTTCTCCCCTGTCGAAAAAGCCATATAAGGTATGGGCATCCTCTTTAATTTGAAGATAGGTATATAATTTGCCCGATTCGCTGTTTTGAATATAGGTATAAGTATTTAAACTGATATTTACCTCATACCCTACACCATTGACATCTATATAAACCTGGGCAGGATTTTTAAGTGAAAATTTTCCCTGTAAGTATGCATACATAATTCAATCTCAATCAATCACGAAAATAAGGAATTTTTTTGGGGAATACACAGTTGTACGTACTTTTGAAAAAAAGGTATATATATGACGCTAAAGCTTTTTTTATCGACGGAGGATAAAATGGCCGGAAAGGTAGGCTTGATTCCAACCAGGCTGTTAATAGTCTGCTACGGATTAAAAAAATATTATCTTTCACCTTTATATGGCAATGAGTAATTCTACATTGAATTATCCCCTCCCGAATTCATCTGGATGGTATCGCTAAACCGAATTTCAATAGCATCTTCAAAGAAATAATTGAAAAAGAAATTACAAAAGACCATTCGGGATGAGCCAGTCATATCATTCATTCCGGATATGAATTTTGCTCTGATTTTTTTAAAACCGGCAACCACTGGATGGGAAAAGCCAGTTGGACCATTTTTGATATTTCGCAAATTTTGAAAACCAATAAATAAAGAATGCAAAAAATTACTGCTGCTATTACCGCCGTAGGAGGGTATGTACCGGAATACAGGCTTACAAACGCCATATTGGAAACAATGATCGATACCAACGATGAATGGATAAAAACCCGCACCGGTGTAGAAGAAAGAAGAATACTAAAAGGCGACGGCCTGGCAACCTCCGATATGTGCGCGCCCGCAGTATTGGAGCTCTGTAAAAAAAGAGGCATGTTACCCGGAGATATTGATTGCATGATTGTCGCAACGGTAACTCCTGATATGTTTTTTCCTGCAACCGCTAATATTGTCTGCGACAAAATAGGTGCTGTTAATGCATGGGGATTTGATTTAAGTGCTGCATGCTCAGGGTTTTTATTCGCATTGACTACAGGGGCTACTTTGGTGGAAAGCGGCCGTTATAAAAAAGTTGTAGTGGTGGGTGCCGATAAAATGAGTGCCATCGTAGATTACACCGACCGGACTACCTGTATACTGTTTGGAGATGCTGCAGGTGCAGTTTTGCTGGAGCCTTCTGAAGATAATAATGGTATTATGGACAGTTTATTAAAAAGTGATGGAGCAGGTCGTGAATTTTTATATATGAAAGCCGGCGGCTCATTAAAGCCGGCAAGCGTGGAGACAGTTTTGGCAAAAGAACATTTTATATACCAGGCGGGTCCCCAGGTTTTTAAAGCTGCGGTGAAAGGTATGGCCGATGTAGCTTATGACCTGTTGCTTCGCAATAATTTAACCGGAGACGATATTGCCTGGCTGGTCCCGCACCAGGCTAATAAACGGATAATTGATGCCACCGCCAACCGGATGGGACTTTCGCGCGATAAAGTAATGCTGAATATACAACGCTATGGAAATACTACTGCGGCCACCATACCTTTATGCCTCTGGGAGTGGGAAAAGCAGCTACACAAGGGCGACAAAATTGTGCTGTCAGCTTTTGGCGGCGGATTTACCTGGGGAGCCACACTGGTAATCTGGGCATATGATACTCCTTCCGGGCCGTTGGATAGCAGTGAAACCGGAGCCTGAGAGCAGGTATGATTAAGATGGGTATAATCTATTATAGCATTGCTTCAAAATAAATCCTTCCCCATAGTGGGGAAGGATTTATTTACCTGTTTCATTATATTAATTGTTTTGGTCAGGGTCCTTTTTCTTTGCAATTTCTTCCAGCAATTTCAAGCCAAGCAATCCGCTAATTGGGCCGTTAGCTCCATCACCTCCGCCACCAATTAAAATATCTGGCATTATTTTGATGTTTTGCGCACCAATGGCTTCCATCACTTTTAACTGGGTGAAGTTGTTGCCACCCATTGCTTCCACTGAAAGCCTATATGATTCTGCATTTGATTTACCAATTGCCAGGATTTTTTCAGCTTCCGCATTACCGGTTAAGGTAATTTGTTCAGCATTGGCCCGGGCCAGCAATTCAATTTGCTCGGCATTTGCCTTTGCCAGCACACGAATCCTTTCTCCATCACCATTTGCAAGCAACCTTAACCTGTCTGCCTCGGCCGTAGATTGTAAACGTACACTATTGGCTTCACCGGTTGCTTTTTTTACTGAGGCATCCGCTATTCGTTCCGCGATCAATACACCCTGGTCGGCTTTTACGATTTCCTTTTGTATATCCGCAATTGCGGTTTCCTTTTCCAATGTTTGCCTTGTTTCCTGTGCCTTCATTTCTGTTTCGTAAGTAACTTTTTGTTCCTCCGCTATTTTACGATCGGTCAATGTTTTCATTAAACTTTCGGGCGGAACGATGTCGCCTATCAGGGTATCCACTCCATTCACATTATACTGATCCAGCACTCTGCCAATATGCATCCGGGCAGATTCCTGCCGTTCCTTACGCGTTCCCAGAAACGCAATTACATCACTGTCCTGCGCACTGTTACGGAAATAGTTACCAATGGTAGGTTCCAATACCTGGCTAACGAGGTTATTCATGTTGCCAAAACGTGCGATCACTTTTGGCGCCTCCGTGGTAGGAATATGGATGATCTGGGATACATCCAGGTTGAAAGGGAAACCATCTTTACTTCGTACTGTAATAGTTGATAAATGTTTATCGAGCTGGTGGCTTTCACTTCTTGCATTGGCCCAGTTTAAAACCAGGTTTGTGGTAGGCACCAGTTCTACCTTCATGATAAAGGGGTTAATAGGGTATTTACCCGGGCCTAACGGCTCCGCCCACACGCCTTTACTTCCCCTGGCCACAATATTACCGTGCTTAAATTCTATGCCACTCAGGTCAACGCCTTCATTGCCTACATAGCTTATTACGACACCCACATGGCCAATGGCAATTTCTGTCATACCTACCATTTCCACTTTTGTAAACCATGGATTTAAGAAATAAGTACCTGCGAGTATCACCTGCTCCTGCAACCCTTT
Organism: Ferruginibacter sp.; assembly: GCA_040006615.1. Classification (GTDB taxonomy): domain Bacteria; phylum Bacteroidota; class Bacteroidia; order Chitinophagales; family Chitinophagaceae; genus Ferruginibacter. Next base: position 3,057 of record JBDTWP010000010.1, on the reverse strand, counting down.
ATAGCCTCCATTGTTCATAAATATGTCTACATCCTGGAATTTATTGTGGCCGCCAACGATCTTTCCCGCAATCTGCCCTTCTTCCAGCGGATTACCTTCCTGCGTAGTTACCACGCCTACGGCATTATCCGGGATACTTGTCATTTCCGTCATTTCAACAATAAATAAAAAAGTATTGATACGATAAGAACCCGGCGCAATGATGGCTGTTTGCCTGCCCTTACGTCCCCCGTTTTTCAAAAAAGCTACCGCATCCTGGAAACTGTCACAATTTACCTTTCGTCCAAGAATAGAACCCGTTTCCAGTTCGGCGCCATCCTTCGCCAATACCAGGCCAAGCTGTCCTGTAGGAATAATGGTAAACGGCTGGAACGTTATGTCGTACTGCCAGATCCATTTACCAAAATATAAACCGGGTGGTAATGTTTGCGCCTGGAACCCGGCCTCCCCATCTGAAGCGATGATACGCCCCTCGGGCAATTGTTGGTTGCCAAAAAGTACAAATTTTTTGGTGACCAGTCCAATCCTGTCCTCCGGCACAATTACAACGCCAAAAAATACCCTTAAAATAAATTTGTAAAGAATAAGTACAAATAAGGGGATACCAATGATCAGTCCCCATTTGATCAACTCCTGAGTTTCCATGTTAATTTTAAGTTTAAAAATGAATATTAAGTATAGAGTGAAATAATCTCTATAAAGCTACTACTTCATCCTGATCATTTTAGAAGCCCGAATATCCCTTGATGAGCTTCCTATCATGATGGTAAAACTTCCGGGCTCTAAAACCCAACGGCCTTTTATATCATCGTAGTATTGAAAAGCATCCTTACTTAGCTGAATAGAAACCTTCTTGCTTTCTCCAGGTTTTAAAAATACTTTCTCAAAGCCTTTCAATTCCTTTTCCGGTCTCCTTAATGTACTAATATCGTCCTTTACATATAGCTGAACCACTTCAGCCCCTGCAACTTTGCCTGAATTGGTAACAGTTAGCGTTACAATTGCCGATTGATTTCCGGCCACTATATTCATATTTGAATAACCAAAGCTTGTATAGGAAAGCCCATGCCCAAATGGAAATTGTGGCGCTACTTTATACGTGTCAAAATAACGGTAGCCCACAAAAATGTCATCTTTATAATGTACAGTTATCCCGTCGCCGGGGTATTCACCAATTATATGAGCGGGACTTTCCGATAAATGTTTAGGGAAGGTCATTGGCAACCTGCCTGAAGGATTTACTTCACCGAATAGAATTTCCGCTAATGCATTGCCACCTTCACTGCCGGGGTACCATGCCTGCACAATGGCAGGCACATTGTCTATCCATCTTGTCATATCAATTGGTCCACCCCCCATCAATATAACGATGGTCCTGGGGTTAGCTTTTATAACTGCCTCAATTAATTCATTCTGTCCAAAAGGCATATCCATATCTGGTTTATCCGCGCCTTCGGCATCATAGGCATTATCACTCCATTTGGTAAAATCATATCCATGCGCCCAACCCCCGACAACAATTGCAACCTCCGCCTTTTTTGCCGCATTCACTGCTTCATTAATTAATTCAGGGTTAGCTGTTGCTCCCCTTTCTACCTTATAACCTTCAGCGTAAGAAATGGTAAACTTGGCTCCGGTCAACCTGCTTATTCCTTCCTGTGGCGTTACTTCATACCGTGTTCGTACCTGGGAACTTCCGCCCCCCAGGGATTGAAGTTTCGATGCATTGGCACCGATCAATGCAATTGACCTGGTAGTATTTTTATTGAGCGGAAGGATATCGTTGTTGTTCTTCAACAATACAATACCTTCTTCTGCTACTTTTTTTGCAGTTGAAAAATGTTCTTTTGTACTAAAAGAACCCACGGGCCTTTTATCGAACTTATGCGTTTTGTACATCACATACAATATTCTTTTTACTTTCTCATCGATCAGGCTTACATCTGTCACTTCATTTTTTACTAGGTCAACAACGGTATCAGCCAGGTAAAACTTGTTGTAAGCCTTTTTGTCCAAATCTGTACCCATTTCCAGGTCTGTTCCATACCATAGGGCTTCCATCGTATTATGCACCGCAGACCAATCGCTCATCAACAAACCTTTGAAACCAAGCTCACCTTTTAAAATTTTATTTACCAGGTAATCATTTTCAGTACACCATTGTCCCCTGAATTTATTGTATGCTCCCATTACCGTATATACACCGCCTTCCTGCACGGCGGCTTTAAAGCCGGGAAGATAAATTTCACGCAAGGCTCTATCGCTCATTAAAACGTTTATGCTTCCCCGTAATATTTCCTGGTTGTTGGCCAGGTAGTGTTTGGCGCATGCAGCGACTCCCTGGTCCTGTACCCCTTTTATATAGCCTACCGCCATCCTGGAAACCAGGTATGGATCTTCACTCTGGTATTCAAAGTTTCTTCCATTCAATGGTGTGCGAATGATATTGATACCAGGTCCGAGAATTACATCTTTTCCCCGGGCGTTGGCTTCGCTACCCAACACAGCTCCATATGTATACCCTAATTTCGTGTTCCAGGTGCTTGCCAGGCATACACCTGTAGGCAGGTAGGTTCCACTGTCAAATACATGATCGTTATCCGTTCTCCAATCTCTGCCATGTTCCAGGCGAACCCCATGTGGTCCATCACTCATCGTAAGCTCAGGTATGGCTAACCGTTGAACACCCGCAGAAGTAAATGGTGAATTAGCATGCATCATGGCTACTTTTTCTTCCAGCGTCATTTGCTTTATCTGCGCGGCAATCTTTTGATAAATGACTGCATCCTGCTGTGCAGGTTGGGCAATGACTTCTTCACTATTAATAAGCAAGCCAGGAGCTAATACCAGTGAAGAAGCTACCTTAAAAATTATTCTTTTCATATCTGTTATTTTTATTGTTATTGAGTACCCAAACCGGCATTATACGATAAAAGATAGAATAAAGCTGGTTTAAATTAATAGAATTATGTGAAACGTTCGCAATTAGTATATGAAAGCGGCCTATTATCAGCTTAGGTTTGCCAATGTTATACCTAATGCTATAAATTTAATTGA
>JBDTWP010000009.1:0-46042 GCA_040006615.1 Ferruginibacter sp. | reverse complement strand
AACTCCTGGTCATTTACCCACAGTTCACAATAAGTACCTTTAAATCCCGCCCTGATATATACTCCCGGACTCCAGAACCTTGGCTTCTTTGAATTTGAGAAGTCAATCCTGCCGACATATTGATACAAAGCATTGTCTGCTTCGAATAACCGCAGGCTATCTGAAAGCGGGTTTGTCTTTGCTAAAGATATACTGTATGTTAAGAGTAACATGCAAAAGAAAGAAAGCCTGATGAATAGTTTCATTTTTGTACCTGATTAATTAATAGAACCGGTGTTAACTGCTTTAACCACCTGCGTGACGCTGGCAACCCGGCTTTATTGAAAATGAATGACTGTTCCAAAAAGAAAAAGTATCGACCCGGTAAACTGCTTTAATTGTAACGAAAATCCGCATCCAGGTTGCCAATCATTACTTTGAACTCACCAGGCTCTGTTACTGTTTTCAATTGAGCATTTACAAATGCCAGGTCATTCTTATTAATGTAAAATATAACAGTTTTTACTTCGCCCGCCCGAAGGTCGATTTTTTGAAAAGCCCTTAGGCGCTTCATGCAGGGGGTTATGCTTGCATACATATCTCTTGTATAAAGTTCCACCGTATGCTTACCGTCACGCTTACCTGTATTTTTTACTTTAACGGTAACGGTTAAATTGTCATTGCCTTTTAAAATGGCCTGGTTTAATCTAATATCGCTGTATTCAAAACTTGTATAACTTAAGCCCTGGCCAAAAGCAAACAATGGATTGTAACCGGTATGTATATCATCATTAAAAACTTCCCTTATTTCCTCCGTTGGCTTTCTGTCATACATTACCACTTCACCCATACTTCGTGGATAACTAAAGGGCAGTTTGCCGTTGGGATTATAGTCGCCAAACAATACATCAGCGATTGCTTCACCGGTCTTTTTCCCACTCCAATAAGCCATCAGTATCCCTTTCATTGAAGGCTCAATACCAGTAATAAACCGTGGCCGTCCTTCAGTAAGTACTAATATTACAGGTTTACCGGTAGCGGCGGCGGCTTTTGCCAGTAGCACCTGTTTTTCATCCAATGCCAGGTCAACAATATTGCCCGGGCTTTCCGCATAGGCATTTTCACCCAGACACAAAATGATGGCATCGGTACCGGCAGCAGCCGCTGTTAACGCTGCTGCGTCAAAATTAAGTGAGTTGTCGAAACCCTTACCTGTAGTAGTGAGTATATTGGCCGCACCCACTTTACCGGTGATGGTTTGTAAAATGGTTTTGCTATCCGCAGGGTACCATTGTTCTTCTTTGCCCTGCCAGGTATAGCTCCAGCAACCATTTAATGCGCTGATACTCTGCGCAGCGGGGCCAGCCACCAATACTTTCGCAGTTTTTGAAAGTGGCAATATACCAGTTTCATTTTTTAATAAGGTCATGGCTTCATGTGCAGCATCCAGGGCTAACGCCTGGTATTCCGGTTTGCCAAAATTCGCAATAGCTTCTTTTTCGGGGTAGGGATTATCAAATAAACCCAGATTAAACTTCAATTTTAAAATTCTCCTTACCGCGTCATCGATCCTGCTCATCGTCACTTCATTCTTTTTGACGGCTTCTATCAGCAAATCATAAAAAGAAAAATCTGTTGGTACCATGCTCATATCGATACCTGCATTTACACAAAGGGCGACTGCTTCACGAGGAGTAGCGGCCACATTATGCCTGTCATGCACTCTTTTAATGTCTTCCCAATCGGTCACAATCAGACCTTTAAAGCCTAATTCCTTTCTTAATACATCTGTCAATAAATATTTGTTTGCGTGAACAGGAACACCATTTATTTCACCCGAGTTGATCATAATTGTTGAGGCACCAGCTTTTACCGCTTCCCGGAACTGTGGTAAATAATATTCACGCATTTCTATATCCGGCAAATAAATAGGTGTTCTGTCTTTTCCTGTTCTTGATGCAGAGTAACCTAAATAGTGTTTCATGCAACTTGCTACTGCCGTGGTGCTGCGAAGACCATCTTCTTCATAAGCTTTTATTACAGCGGCACCCATCGTTTTTCCAATATATACATCTTCACCATAAGTTTCAGGAAATCTCGACCACAACGGCTGTCGGCCAATATCCAATACAGGTGCAAAGTTCCACCGGACACCCGATGCTCTTAATTCTTTTGCGGCAACTTTTGTAACGGATTTAGCCAGTTCAATATTGCGGGAGGCCGCGATGCCAATATTCTGAGGAAATAAAGTAGCGTCTAAGGTGTAGGATTGTCCATGCATCCCATCGAGGCCATAAATGACAGGTATTTTTAACCGGGTATTTTTTGATTCATCAGCTATCTCCGTAAGTAGTTTATGCCATTGCTCCACAGTTAAAGCATGATTAGTTACATTCAATATGGATCCAACATTATGTTCTACCACTGCCTTCTTCAATGCAGCGGGGTCCAATTCCCCGTCAGTTTTGGTACCCACAACTCCCAGCGTAACCTGGGTCATCTGGCCCACTTTTTCTTCCAGTGTCATCCTGGCAAGTAATTCGATCACTTTTTTATCTGTCGGATCAGTGTTTTTATTTGTTTGTGCATTGACGGTTATATAAATGCTGGCAGCAAAAAACAGGAATGATAGGCGTTTCATATTAATTGTTTAGGTGTGAATGTTAACTTTCAATTTATTGTTGAATCATCTTTTTGTAAATAGTACAGATGGCCCAGTGGTAATTATCCCGCAAGTTAGCTGATGATTATACCAAACCGGCAATTTTTAATTGCCCCGATAGCCCACTAGCCAGGTAAAACAGGGTGGAGGCGCTTAATTATTTCGATACATGCCCTGCTGTTATGATAAGGACATTTCCATATGCCGACCTTATCCTGGTTCTTCATTGCGGTACCGTCATCATTTCTTCCCCATAGCCATTCCCCGTAAATTTTATCTTTAATGAATGTATTTACATAATGCCAAGACTGTAATGATTTTTCCAGGTAAGCTTCATCACCGGTTAATTGCCAGTGGTTAAAAAAACCAACCATCGCTTCAGCCTGCACCCAGGAGTGTTTTTCTTTTGTAATATGATTTATATTTGGTTCATATTCGTACCAAAGACTCCCATCAGCATCCAGTCCTTCTACGGCCGCTGAAGATATTTTAATTGATATCTTTTTGATAGAATCTATGACAGGGGCATCCATAATCGTTTCAGCCGCTTCCAGTAATAACCAGGCCGCTTCAATATCATGTCCATAAGAAACGGTAGCCGATCTCCTGTTCCATTGTTCATCAAAAAACAACAAGAGGTGGCCCGTGCCTTCATCGATGAAATGATCGGTAAAATTTCTTATAAGATTTTTAATCTGTTCTTTTAATTTTTCATTTGGCCAGATGCGGTAAAGGGTAGTATATGCTTCAAGAACATGCAAATGGGTATTCATCGTCTTTTTTTCATTGGCATCCTTTTCACTCAAGCGAAGGTCTTTCATTGATCCCCATTCACGGGTAAAGGCTTCCAGGTAACCAGAATTTACGATATCAAAGCTGTGTGCTTCAATAAGCGAGTACAATTCAATTGCCGTATTTTTAGCGGGTTCGATATTGCTTATTTCAAAATAGGCACAGCATCCATATATGGCAAAGGCCAATGCATATATTTGTTTTTTAGAATCCAACGGCAGTCCATTAGCATCTACCGTCCAGTAAACCCCTCCGTATTCTTTATCAATAAAATTTCCGGTTAAATAATTAAAGGCAATACCTGCCATATGAAGATGATCGGGATTTCCGGTTATTTTATACGCAGCGGAAAAAGCCCAAAGTATTCTGCTGTTCAACACAGCACCTTTTGGGGCATCCTGGTGCCGAACATTATTCTCATCAATCCGGCCGATAAATCCTCCATTGACAGGGTCGCGGGCATTAAGCATCCAATAAGCAAGAATGTCGTTTAATTCGATATTTACTTCTTTGAAGTATACTGCCAGTAATTCAGTAATATCAGGTGTCAGCGCCAGTTTAGAATATTTCATAATTCCCCGGAACAAAATGAAAGATTGATCTCTTATTAAATGTTTTTCTCCTCCCGCACAGGTATATGTTCTTTCTTCGTTTCCAGGATATTATGATTAAGTTTAATCATATTGAAGATCGTTTGCACAGAAGCAGCAGAACGTAACCCATCTTCCGGCGAATTAATAACATAGTCCGTGAGCTGGTCAATTGTGCTGGTGGCTACATGCATTCTTGTGTCTGACGAAGCGTAATAAATGAATACGGTTCCATCCTCATCAGCAATCCATCCATTGCTGAATACGACGTTTGAAACATCACCGATCCTTTCTTCTCCTTCAGGCGCCAAAAAGTAACCCCCCGGCTTATGTATAATCCTGGTAATATCATTCAGATCGGTCATAAACATATACAGTATATAGCGAAGACCAGCCGCGGTATTTCTTACCCCATGTGCCAGGTGAAGCCATCCATGACTGGTTTTAATAGGAGCGGGTCCTAAACCGTTTTTCAATTCGTATACTGTATGGTATACCCTGTTATCAATTACAATTTCTTTTTCAACAATGGCATTCGTAATTTCCTTAACCAGGCCAAAACCAATTCCCCCACCCTTGCCCGCTTCTATGAAACTATCCTGTGGTCTTGTGTAAAATGCATATTGTTCCTGGACAAATTCAGGATGCAATACTACATTTCGTTGTTGTGCGGATGGCGTTATTAAATCGGGCAGTCGCTGCCATTCCACCAGGTCTTTTGTTCTCGCGATACCACATTGTGCAATTGCAGCTGAATAATCCCCGGCGGCGGCATCCGGATCCTTTCTTTCAGTACAAAAGAGCCCATAGATCCATCCGTCTTCGTGCTTCACCAGTCGCATATCATATATATTGGTATCCGGCACATCCGTTTCGGGCATCAGGACCGGGTATTCCCAAAATTGAAAATTATCGATGCCATTATAGCTATCTGCAATCGCAAAAAAGCTTTTCCTGTCAGCTCCTTCTACTCTTGCTACCAGTGCATATTTTCCCTTCCATTTAATCGCTCCTGCATTCAATACCGCATTGATCCCAAACCGTTCCATCAAATAAATATTTGTTTGCGGGCTAAAGTCATATTTCCATGATAAAGGAATGTGCCCAGCTGTCAGTACCGGGTTAATATACCGGTTTATTATTCCATTGGTTTCCAGCAGCATTTGATTTTTCTTAATCAACAAGGCATGATGCTGCTCCTTCAAAAATCTTAATCTTTTTTTAAATTCTTCATTCATAATATTATTTTTAGTCTTCCAGTTTATTCCACCAGGTTCTTTTCAAAATAAGTACGATGGCAATAATTGCTCCGATCGTTATCCATAGGGGTGTTTGCATATTTAAAATAAAATACATTGGCAAAAGTGTAAAGCACAATTGACCGATGATACCAACAACGACGTTGAACATATCCAATTTAAATCTTTTGTTCCCCACAAAGCCGGGATCATCAAAAACGACTTGCTCATGAATGGGTTTCCAAAAGCCCCAGGGCCTCACTGTTTTGTAAAATGATTTCAATACCACCACATCTGTCGGTGGGGCTGCATAAGTACCGATAATACATCCTGCCATCGAAAGCACAAATAATAATGGCCACCAATACAAGGGCAGGCCGGTGGTTACAAAAGGCATCAGTAAGGCGGCTATAATTCCCACCGCCATACCCCAAAAAAATCCATGGGCATTGAATCTCCACCAATACCATTTCAGGCAATTGGCTGCCACATAACCACCATATAATCCACCAACGATCCACTGAAGGATCTCGTTGACGTCATTGGCCAGGAACCCAAAGAATACACCCACCGCCACCACAAGTACGCCTACGAAATAGTTCATGGATATTATCTTTTTATTGCTGGCCGCGGGGTTAATATATTTCAGGTATATATCGTTGGTGATATAGGCCTGGGCCGCATTTAATGTGCCACTGAAAGTACCCATGAATGCGCCCAGCAAACCGGTCAGCACAATTCCCAGCACCCCAACGGGTAAAAAATTATTAATTGTTGCCGGCAGAATCCGTTCGAAATCCGTTACGCCATCGGGGCCCTTTAAATAGAGTTGATTATAATATAATAATGCCAGCACAGTAAGACCGGTTATCATTGAATACCTGATGGGCAGCAAGATGATACTAACAAAGCCGGTCATCTTGCTGGCGTCTTTCGGGCTACGGGTGCTTAATACCTTTTGCATATCGTAGTTGGGTGCGGGACCGGCTAAGGATGCAAATATGCCTTTTAGTAACATCATCATAAAAAACAAACCAAATAAACTAAACCCGTCGGAGGCGATTTTCTTATTTGCGTCCGCTGCGATCCTGCCCCAGTCCAGGTTCAGGTGCCAGCTAAAAAACGGATCGCTCCACCCATCCGGTACATTCAGCGTGTGCCCGTTAAGGTGTTGCATTGCAATTACCGCAATGGTGATGCAACCAATTGACATGATAGCATACTTGATCACATCTCCCAGCACGATGCTGTGCATACCACCCAATATAGAATAAAACATCGCAAATAATGTGAATATGATCCCGTAAAAATGTGGAACATATTTATCAGTCACATGAAATGGTATATAATCCTTTATTATATCCCATGGAACGAATATCTGCATGAATTTTCCCAGGCCCACAAATCCGTATGCTAAAAATCCCAGGCAACTGATCAGTGCAAATGCGATCACAATGATATGTGAACCTTTCACGCTCCATCCTGTCAACCCGAACCTTGTACGTAACCATTCCGCACCCGTATTCGCATTGCTCCGGCGCAACCATTTACTCAGGAACATCATCATAAAAACCTGGTTAAATACGGGCCAAAGCCAGGGTATCCATATACTTTTGAGTCCGTATACAAAACAAAGGGCAACCATCCACATGGTGCCGCTGATGTCGAACATGTCCGATGCATCACTCAATCCAAGCATATACCAGGGCAGACTTTTTCCACCCATCAGGTAGCTTTCCTTGTTCTGTCTTGCTTTTTTCCTCATCCAAAACCCAATAAGGATCATGGTTATAAGGTAGCTTACCAGTATCAGGATATCGATCAGTTGTAGTTTCATAATCGTTCAGCAGGTATGCTTTTGTTTGATGTTGGTTAATCGTATCGCGGTTAATTAATCGGGTAATTTTTTATTTGATTCTATGATGGGATAGTTCCCCGCACTTTATGGATTGTTGTATAAATTTTGCCGCCTGGTCTTATTTTCAAAAAATACTTTTTCAAGCTTACTGAATTTTTTGAAGTCCGCCTCAGATAGTTGACCTTTGTAGGGCACATAGAATTCTGTTTCATTACCAGGTTTCCGGCCGGCATTTCGCCAGGCTAATGCGTAAGAGATCTCATGTCTTGCTATTGCTTTGGCGAAAACACCATTCCACCACCCCGCGTCAGGAATAGTATTGTACCCAAATTCTGTCAGCGCCGGGATCTTATTTTTTGAACCTGCAATTTTCTCAAGTATCGTCAGGCTTTTATCTAATTCAGCAATAAATTTTTCATTGGGAAGTATGTCGCCTTTCTGGTAAATATCGAAACCGATCACATCTATATATTCATCCCCGGGATATCTTTCCAGATATTCTTCACTGGTAGTAAAACGGTCCGTATTAAAAGCGTAAAGCAGGTTGTGTACGTTTCTTATCTCGCGTAAATATGTTTCAGTAAAGCGGTAGAGTTGTTTCAACTGTTCAGGCGTGCAATGATTTTTACCCCACCAGAACCAGCTTCCATTGAGTTCATGAAACGGGCGGAATATTACCGGAATATACTCACCCTGTTTTCCTTTCAGATCAAGCATAAAAGCGGCAACCTTATCGAGCCAGGTTTTAAACAGTTCATTTTTTTCACCACCCGGTAAAACAGACTCTACAGTTCCCGGTGCCGGATCCCAGGCAGTTTTACCTGTCAAAGGGTTATTGAGGTGCCAGCTGATCGTTATTACTCCGCCGCGTAAAAAGGCTTCGGTGATAAACTGTTTCATTTGATCAAATGGTACAGTGTCAATGTTTACCGGAGCATCAATCTCCAGGTGACCCAGGTCCCAACCATACACGGCGGGGTATTCATCCGTAACATCCTTCACATCACTTCTTCCAGCTTCGTATTTCCATCCAACGCCATATGCAAGGTCATCCTGGTGGCCAAACATAATACCACTGTGTAAAAGTTTTTTTAAATTAAGAAGAAGATTTTGAGTTTCCTTAGTGGCATCTTTATCTGCGGTTTGTCCTATCGCAGTACCAAAAATAAATATAAAGACAAGAGAAAATAGTGAGTTGGTGATTTTTTTCAAATGGGAATTTTTGTGGGTTTAAAGTTATGAATTAAACATAACAAAATTAATGAGTTACCTTATCTATTTACTAATACTATATTATCTTATCATTGATCTATTCGAATGCAGTTTTTTCAACGATCCTGCTTAAAGCCCCTATTTTAGTAGTAATTTTGTTTATTTGTCCGAAAAATCAGAAATATTTTATGGTACTATTTTAATAAATTTATTTGTACTTTCACATCGTTTTCATTCTACAAGCGACAAAAGTGGTAATTATGAATAAAAATATTGTCAGGGAGATTACTCCATTAACACAAAATGATTGCTTTACCATCTTTTCAAGAGTTAAAAAAGAATTTAATTTCCCGTTGCATTATCATGAAGAGTTTGAGCTGAACCTGATCATTAATGCGAAAGGGGCCAAACGAATAGTAGGAGATCATATCGACATGATCGATGATCTTGAACTGGTGTTGATTGGCCCTAATTTGTCCCATGCCTGGTTTACCCATCAATGTAAAACAGAAGATATAAAAGAAGTCACCATCCAATGGCATAAAGATTTGCTCGATGAAAAATTATTGCGGAGAAACCAGTTGAGTTTTATCCGAAAAATGTTTGACCTTTCCTTAAGAGGGATACTTTTTTCCAAAGAAACCATACAAAATATTTACCCGCGCATTGTATCCCTCGATAAGGAAAGCGGTTTCGATTCTGTGATGTCGCTTATTGATATTCTGCATGACCTTTCAACCTCCCGTAATATGCGCACTTTGTCGGAAACTGGTTTTAACAGTGATTCCCAGCTTAATTTCAACAGCAGGCGTATTGAAAAAGCATTTGAATACATGAATAAAAATTATGACAAGGCGATTACGTTGGGTGACCTTGCCAGGCTTGTAAATATGACAGAAGTCTCATTCAGCCGGTTTATAAAAAAGCGTACGGGCATTACTTTTATTGATAGTTTAAATGAGATAAGGCTTGGCCATGCGTCCCGTATTTTGATAGATACTACCAATTCTATCGCGGAAGTGTCTTATAGCTGCGGATACAATAATATTTCCAACTTTAACCGGTTGTTTAAAAAGAAGAAGGGCTGTACGCCAAAAGAATTCAGGGAAAATTTTTCAGGCACCCGCACATTTATTTGAAGAAAATATCGGGATGCCGGATATTAGGATATTGAAGAAGATATTAGGATATCAGACTCAATAGTATGCAATATCTCAATATCCCCATGTCTCATTATCTCAATACCTCAAAGCGAACAAAATTATTTATGAAAAAACATTTAAGTCTATACAGTATCGTGTTGTTACTTTCACTTTGTAACGGGTTTCTGGTGGCGCAAAAACCTTCAAACAGTTCACAAAGACCTTTGTCGGTGCCAGTTATTAACGCGGTTTTTCCCAGCGGCAGTTCCATACCAAGGCTTCACAAATTTGAAGTTAATATCGATCTCTCCGCGGTCTATGTTAATCCCTACGATTATGATGAAATAAGGATCCAATGCATTTTCGATGCACCGTCCGGCAGGAAGGATACAGTGGAAGGATTCTATATGCAGGATTATATTTTGAATGCAAATGGGAGCCTTAGTTCGACCGGGCCGGGTAGTTTCAGGGTTAGGTATGCTCCAAATGAAACGGGTGACTGGCGATACGAACTGTCCTGCACCAATAGTGGCGGAACCGCCATTTACCCTCCACAGTCCTTTCAATGTATCGCATCCTCTGAACCGGGTTTTATTAGAAGGAACAGTTCCAATTATTTAAGCTTTGATAATGGGGCACAATTCATACCGATTGGTGAAAACATGGGTTGGCAAAATGGGAACGTGGTAACAGATTATACTAACTGGCTCAATAATCTTACCGCGAATGGAGGTAATTTTATAAGGGTATGGATGGCAAGCTGGGCATTTGGCCTGGAATGGAAAAATGGTTACAATGGATTTTCAGGGCTGAAAAATTATAAACAATCTTCGGCTTTCTATTTTGACTGGCTCGTAGACTTTTGCAGGCAAAAGAACGTGTATATAATGACAACGTTAAATAACCATGGCCAGGTATCTACGGGTGTAAATCCTGAATGGACCGATAATCCCTACAATGCGGTTAATGGCGGGCCGGCGATTAATACCTGGGATTTTTTTACTAATACAACTGCAAAAAATTTACATAAGAACAGGTTGCGTTATATCATTGCCCGATACGGATATGCGCAATCGATTCAAAGTTGGGAACTTTTTAATGAAATAGACTGGACCGACCAATTTGATACCCGAAAACCGGCCGTTAAGGACTGGCACGAAGACATGGTGAATTTTATTAAAAGCAAAGATGTATACAAACATTTAGTAACTACCAGTTTTGCAAGAGATATAAATGATGACGCCACCTGGAATATTCCTGGCATCGATTTTAGTCAAACCCATTACTATGTTGACGCACCCAATATTGAAAACACGATTGCCGCCGGCTCACAAAACTATTTAAACAAATTTCAGAAACCAACGCTGAATGGAGAATTCGGATTGGGGCCTGATGGCTCCACCCTTTCCCCAAACGATCCTGCCGGGGTACATATACACAATGCAATTTGGGGAAGTTCTTTCAGTGGTGCAATGGGCAGCGGGCTTAGTTGGTGGTGGGACGATTATATTCAACCCAAAAATCTTTATTATCATTTTAAGCCGCTGGCAACCGTTTTAAACGATCTGCAGTTTGTACGGGATAATTATAAAAAAGTGAATACCGCCAGCAATGGCGGTGGCAGTTCTGATGCCACTGTAGTACCAGCGGCAGATTTTGGTTCGCCCGTATCATCTTCATTTACCGTAGATGCAACTGGTAACATTTTACCCGGTGCCAGCCAGCTCGGCAAATATTTATTTGGGAGTGTATGGAACACACAATTTCATGTGCCACCTACCTTTAATGTCAACTACCCGGTTGCCGGGCAATTTAAAGTAGTTACAGGAAATGCTACGGGCAGCTCCCCCATGGTAAATATTTACGTTGATGGCACGATGATGGTAAATTCAAGTGCAGCTATCAATACAACATATTCCGTAAATATTACTGCCGGGCCACATGCCATAAAAGTGGACAATCTGGGGACAGACTGGATATTGATTTCCAACTACGTGTTTACAAATATTGGTTCTCCAATTACCACCTACGCATTAAGATCTGCGGATGGATACAAAGCGGCAGGTTATGTCCTCAACAACAAATATAACTGGAAATACCTGCAAAGTTCGGGTGGTGTGGTACCACCCGCTATCTCAGGAGCTAACCTGCAAATTAGCGGGATGCAAAATGGCGATTGTACCATTCAATATTTCAGTTGTTCAACAGGCTTATTACTGAGTACGACCAGCGCTAATGTGGTTTCAGGAAATCTTAATTTGCCATTGCCGGCCATTGCCTGGGATATTGCATTCCGGGCATTTGTAAATGCTTATTTATTCACTGGAAACGGTAGTTGGAACAACCCGGCCAACTGGAGCAATAATAAAATACCACCTTCCACTTTGCCTGCTGGTTCGGAAATTATTATCAATCCAATTGCTGGAGGGGAATGTATTTTGGATGTTACGCAAAGCATTATTGCAGGTGCAAAACTGACCGTATTGCCCAATAAAAAGTTAAGAGTGAATGGTAATTTAATTATCAGGTAAATATTGAAATATACGATGGACGAACCTAATATCGAATTATTTAGTCTTATGGAATACTTTTTAAAAAATAACCGGTTATTTTTATCCTGACACCCCTTTTTAGTAAAAAATTGTTGCCTTTTAACCTCATTCGTATTTTTTTTTACGAATCATTAAATTAATTTAAACCGGCTAAAACGTAGGTACAGCATGGATTCCACGGATAAGTATTGGTTCCGGTTATCAAATCAAATAATAAAAATGAATATTTTTTTTGTTTTTCACTACGGAAGCGTATATTTGTGATGCCTCTAAAAATAATATTTCTAAATATCCCTTCGTTTAGCGCACCTCCAATCATTTCACTACCAACCTTTCCTGGAAAAGCAACAAATCTGATATTGTGAAGAACTGCATTTTTCACAGCCAAAACACCACAAGAATGAAACGTAATTGGTATGCAGTTTACACAGGTCCACAGCGGGAAAAAAAGGTAGCTTCAATTCTTACAAGAAAAGGTATTAAGAACTACTTTCCGGTGAACAAAATTGTTAGTTTAAATACTAATAATAAAAAGGTTACTAAGGAAGCATTATTTATTTCTTATGTTTTCGTCTACATCACTGAATCTGAAATTGGGTTAGTAAAGGATATTCCCGGAATGGTAAATTTCCTTTACTGGATGGCCAAGCCTGCAATAATCAGGCAGGAAGAAATAGAAGCAGTTAAGCAATTAACTTCGGCTTATCATAATATTAAGCTGGAAAAGTCGGTTGTTAACCTGAATGACTTCGTTCGTATTATAGATGAACCAGTCATTTCTTTTAAAGCAAATTCAGCATCAGTGAGGTTTCAGACCCTTCGGATCGTATTACCTTCCCTGGGGTATACGCTGATCGCTGAAAGAGATAAAGTTAATGAAGAAACACTAAAGGAGGAATTGACCCAGCCAGGTTTTTTCCCTAAAAGATTGAATTCATTCTTCTCAAATTAAAGTAATTTTTTAATTTTTTGCGGTATCTCCTTTTATGGAGAAGCCTGCCGGCAGGTGCTATTTAAACAGACCCTAAGGGTGGGTAATAACGTATAAAATATGTAAGCAAGCGATATTTACCCGGTATTATATTTTTTTTTGGATTTAGCTCCGTTTTAACCATTGTCAAGTAGAAACCTGTGGCCTTTCAGAATTGATCTGGCATTTTAGAATACTATTTGTTAATTCAAATAGTATTCTTTCTATTAAATAATCTTCCCAAATATATTCAGGCGATAAGGCAAGAAAAATGAATAGCCGTGTTCAATTTTTAGATCAGGGAGCAGTGACAATAAAAAAAAGTGGGGTAAGATAGAAATCTTGCCCCGTTTTTATCCAATATCCTATGAAAAACCCAATCTTTATACCATTAAAATCGTGCCAAGTTTTTTACATATAGCAAAATATACAGTTGAGAAAAAAAATCACCATACATTGTCAGTATTGGGAGAAAAGAGTAAAAAAGTTCTCAAATTATTGCCCAGCATGCCTGTTGGGCATTACGAACTGCCGGGATTATAGAACAACAACCGGATATAACCTGAAAATATCGACTGGCCAGGAAAAACCTTCATTCGTAAAATTATTCAGATCATTAAATATTTCAAACCTGCCAGGACGAAAAGTTAACTGGTAGCCTTAAAAATTAAATTTTAATTCATCATATCATCAGCTTATTCATGATGTTTTCCTTTTTGGGGCCGATAAACTGGCCTGTAATTGTTCCATCAGGTCCTTTGATTTGGAGTGTACAATTTTCAATGGCTTGAACGGTGTTGTTTTTCCCCTGGATTTAGCCTTTATTATTTTTAAAAGTTTATCAGTATACTCATCCTTAAAGTTTTTGGGATTGAATGGCCTGGTGAGTTGTCCTATCAATGTGATCGCCATTTTAACTTCCGCTGGTTTGCTTTTGGCAGCGGGCAAATTCAATTCAGCCGTTGGTCTTATTTCCTGTGGAAACCTCAACCTGTTCAGGATAAGTAAATTATCCGTTGCCCTTATGATACAGACGTGTTCCCTCTCTCTCATTACAAAACTTCCCAATCCCACTTTACCAGCTTTAATTAAGGCCTCCCTTAATAAGGCATACGGCCTGGCACCGGATTTTTCCGGTTGCAGATAATAGGGCATTTCAAAATAGATCGTATCTATTTCCCTTTCATCTACAAACTGTATTATTTCAATATGCTCAGATTTTTCCGGTGCCGCTTTTGCAAAATCCTCTTTATCCAGCACCACATATTTACCGTTAAGCATATAGCCTTTAACGATATTTTCCCACAACACCTCTTTATTGCTGTTTTCATTTACCCTTTTAAATTTGATATTTGCACGATCCCTCTTATCCAGCATATCAAAATCAAGATTGCTGCTTTGGATAGCGCTAAATATTTTAATTGGAATGTTTACTAAACCAAAACCTATCGAGCCGGTCCATATTGCTTTCATTTTGCCTCTTTTTATGAATAAATATTTATTTCGGTTTGTCCCTTATTTCCTGCGAAGACGCAGATACTTAATCTTAAAACAACTACTAATAATTAATGATAAATAAAACTGTCAATTTTTAGGACAGAACCCATAACCGGTTTTTGTTAAAAACGGGTGCAATTCAAATTGATCCTGACCGACGCGCCACTAAGGCAGCATAAAACGTTATTCAATATTCTGATTTAAAGGCGCCAACTGAAGTCAGGGTGTACTTGCGCTGCCAGGGTTGCACAGTTCACGGGATGCATTCGCCCACCCCGGGCAACATTCAGAAATGTAACCCGTAAAACCCAGTGGCCCTGTCTTAGATATTATTACATAAATATGATACCAGTTTTAAAAATAGGTTAATGGGAGTCAAATTACTTTTCGTATGCCATTTTGAGGAATATTTTCTACAAAATACGCAGCTTCATCTATAAGAAAGCGCTGATATCCTTTAAAAGAATAGCAGGGTATATATCAGATATATTTTTCAATATCTCTCAACGAAATAGGTTTTTCCAGAAAATTGATGGAGTTGTCCAATGTATGTCTGAAATCACCAGCCAATTGGAATGCACTTATCAGGGTGATGTGCATATCGGGATATTTTTCATGAATCCAAAGAGCCAGGTCCCAGCCCATACCATCCGGTAAATTATTATCTAACATCAGGGTGTCGGGCTTAATAGCATTGAGTATATTCAAACCGTCAGACAGAGTATGCGCTATATGAACTTCATAATTTCTTTTAGTGAGAAACTGTTTAAATAACAGGCAAAGATCAACTTCGTCATCTACAATAAGTATTCTTTTCATCTTAAAAAATAATTGCGCATCCGGATGCAAGGAGTGAAGATTTTAAAATTAAATCGCAGTTTTTAATTCGGTCCAATCAATAGGTGAGGATTCAAATTCCTGGTTATTTCGGAGAATAGGAACAATTATTGTTTTCAAAAATAAGGATAATCCGGCTCACATAGAGCAAGATCCGGACAAAATCTATAAGAACCTGTTTAAATTTTATTAGAAAGGATATTTATTATTGCATAAGTGGTATGCAGGCCGCCCCAATGCGGGATGGAAAATTAAAATCCCAGCGTGCCTTCCAAATCCCATGGAGACCAATTAAGAATGGAATAAATTTGTTTGAAATCTTCATCAGTCAGAAAAAATTAAAATCCGCATATGGCATTATTGGAAAATCAGTTGATTGTAAAAGAATCTGCTTTACCTTTTTCCGGAAAGGGATTATTTACCGAAATCTTTATTCCTAAGGGAACACGAATCATTGAA
Source organism: Ferruginibacter sp. (assembly GCA_040006615.1). Lineage (GTDB taxonomy): Bacteria > Bacteroidota > Bacteroidia > Chitinophagales > Chitinophagaceae > Ferruginibacter. The sequence continues at coordinate 30,254 of JBDTWP010000009.1, read as the reverse complement.
TACAGGGGAAAAATTACAACGTGGAAAGACGTTGATCACAAGGATGGAACCAACAGCTATATTTACTTTGTATCAAAAAAACATGTGATTGATGGATTTCCTTTCGAAAATGAAAAGGGGCGCTTTGTAAATGACGCCCGAGGTTTTACCCGGATAAAAGGCATCACGAATAATTGTCAGTATGTGGAAGATGGGCTGAAAATATTCATTGAATCCAAAAAGAATATCCCTGCCGGAAGCGAATTATTAGTTGACTACGGAAAGGAATACTGGAACGTTATGAAAAGTAACGCAAAATAATTTTGACTGGTTTGGTTGATTCTGAGGTTTTTGTTTTTAATCAAGTTTTACACCTACCCTTAAAGCCCTCAGTCCATATAAACCCTGTACTTCTTCAAGCTCCAGATACTCCAGGTCATCATGCAGTACCTGCTTATCCTGCAAATATTCTATGAACTTAATATATTCTTCAGTTTCTTTCTGGTTGCTATATACCAATGCGATCTTACCGGGTTGGGTAAGTCTTTCCCCGGTGGATTGAATATGCACCTTGTCGATCCTTTTTTTCATTATTTCATAGCGGATATTATAGGCCCCTTCCACATCGAACCTCCGCTCATCCCTACGGAAACTGATATCTATCGGGTTACTATGAATCAGAATAAGCTGTGTAGTATGCAACCTGACCTTCATTTGAGATTGAAGTTCATTCGTCATCCTGGTAATAGCAGCCATGGATGATAACTGCCATAGCCGAAGATTTTTCAAATAAAGCAGGTCAAAAGGTTTATCCGGCGCAATGGACTGGCCTATATATATATTGTATTCAATTCCATCTGTCTTATATTTCTCAAAATAATTAGGATACGATTTCTGTAAGATGTTCTTTTCTTTATCCATATATTTGATCAGGCGATTGTTGATCAGGTCGACCGAATCCTGGTATTTATCCCTGTTAAGATGAATTACACCTTTAAAAATTTCACTTTGCTCAAAATAATTGAGTACAATACCGCTTACCGTACTATGATTGGTTTTAAAATGTATTAGCAAAGGGTTGACATCATTTTCAAAGAAGTCGTTGATTTTTATTTCATTTTCAGCGCTTAAAACATCCGATATTGCAGCATGCCATTTGATGCACTTAAAGATCATTTCATCCAGGAGCGAAATCTCTATATGTTGCCTTAGTTCTTTCAGGGTGAGCTGTAACATTTCGAGTTGCCGGAGATGATCTTTTTGAATGGCGGCATTTCGTTCTATTGTAGAATTCCGGATATCAACCGCTCCGTAGATAGGATATACTTCTTCGAATACAACATTGCCAACATCCGCCTTTCCATCATTGGTGACTTTTTGAATATAGGACCAGGCAACTTCATTAAATTTCCATTCAACCGACGGTTGTAAGGATGTGAACTTTTCTTTAATGGTCTGTTCAATTTTGTTGTCAAATACTTCTATATTATGTTGCAGTACCTGGCTCAGCAGATGCCTTGCCGGTTCAAGCCGGGAAATAAACCGTGTATTGATAACGCCTTCCTTTCGGGAGGCAAGTTCCAGGACCCCCAATACTTTTCCATTATTAAACAATGGAAGCAAGAGGTAGCTTCGAATGCCCGAATGGTACAACATTTCAATCATTGGCATTTGCCGGACCACCTCACTGTTAATGGTGGTTAAAAGAATAGGCCTGGGATCTTTTTCATATTTTTTTGTTATCTGGATGTATGAATTATTATCCGCTATAGGATCGCAACCCGTTTTCAGAAGGATACTCCTTTTACCAAATTCATCATCTATTATGAACCGGTGATTAACTTTCAGGAAAGGCAATAAACCCACTTCCAGGTCATTTTCCTGCAAAAGTGTTTTTAAGGAACTTTTGATATAATCAAATACCTCATTTTCATTCAGCTCATTAATGCCCAGGATCGTATTTTTTATTTGTTCAATTGACTGTTGGGCCGTTATTTCAATTACATTCAAAATGGCGAACCCTTCCAGGGAAAACGTATCCAGGGGAATGAGTTTGCGTAATTTATCTAAATTAAATACGCCTCCCCGCAACTCAATTATATGATGGGGATCGATTTCAGGTAATGGACCATTACAGCTTAGCTTTATAAAACGCCTGTCAATTTTAAGACTAAAAAACCTCATCAGGTTCGTCTGTTCATCCCATAAGGGAAACACCATAGTATGTTCAAATTCGTATTGTATGTCATAATACTGATCGAGTATAAAATTATACAGGAAACTTTCCTTCCTGGTTTTATAATATTCTTTTGAAAAACTTTTATGCAGCTCTTTTATAAAACCGGTTTTTTTATCAACTATCGTATTGTACATCGCTTTAGAGAAATAGAACATCTCGAAAGTTAAAGGGGGCGTAAGTGCAAACAAATTATTTTCTTCTTCATATACCAGGGGGAAAATGGTAGCATCCACCAGGTGTAGCAAATCATCGTGTTCTCTCAACATCAGCAGGTCCCCAATGGGTTGAAGCAATGCAGGATGCTGTTCAAATTTCCGGATAATGAACCGGTAAAATTTGGCCTTCATTCCATTGGATATTGATACCTGAGTTTTTAAAAAATTTATGTAGGGCGCAAAAGAAACCGCACAGGGAACCGGGCTCCTTACTTCCTCATTTCGTTCAGCGGTTCTTATTAAAGCAGATTCCATAAATTACATTCATTCAGTTTTGCAAAATAGCATCTTTCGATCGCGGCAGGCCTGATCAAATTCATTCCTTCACGGAAGCTGTGTAGATTTCATTTACCGGATTTTACCAAACGGCAGGTTTGGGCAGCTCAACCAACCCTGTATTCTGACAAAGTTGCGTCCCGCCAACGGCATGGTGGAATCGAGAATTTCAATTTACACAGCTACTAAGAAAAAAATTATTAAATGGCGGTCGCTGATATATTCACCTCAAAAATACTTATTTTATTGTTACCATTCAAGCCTGGATTAATTTGGGATGTACCCAACAATAAGGGTGCATTCCAGCTTTCTGTTCATAAATAAAAAAGGCCGTCCTTTTGAGACAGCCTCTTTTTAATTAGTTGAAGGTTAATTGATTACCTTCAACGTTGTCAGGGGTTTTATCGGGAAGAGTTCTTTCTAATTCGTAATAAGACCGGCCGCAAGGTTCATTTGAATAACCCCTGTCCAAAGACATGTATTGGTCTTTAAACAGGACAATTAAAAAAAAGCTTTGATCTTTTTGGATAGTCTTCGGAGATAAACCCGCTAAGGTAACCTGTCGGTGGGATATGAGAATTCAGAATAGGCGGTGAATGTATAAAATAAATATCAAATGGCCGGTTTCTTTTTATACTATTTAATTAACACCTGCCAATGAATTAAAAAAGCCATATAACCATTTTTTGCAAATCAATATTATTTTCTTAAGAGTGTTGGTTCATAGTTGCAGGTTCAAGGGATTCCAAATGACGAGTCACAACAATGAACTGCGTTCAATGATCTATCAACATCGTGGCAGGTACCTGGTCTAAAATATCATTATAAATCACTGCAAACTGCTTCCCTACCTTTTCGTAGCTAAATAATGCCGAGGCTTCCGACGCGAGCGCCTCACGATTGTAGGTATAATAAGAATCCATCATTTGAATCATTGCCGCGGCTAAGGCATTGGTATCTTCACTTTCCACTAAAATACCGTTTGTTGTATTTATTACCTCGGGTATTCCTCCTACCCTGCTGCTAATGACAGGGAGTCCGCAGCACAATGCTTCCAATAAAACACAGGGCAAATTTTCAAAGCGGCTGAACAATAAAAGGGCCGATGATTGCCGCATTCGGGAGGCAACTTCGGGGTACGGAACAACGGCCTCAAAAAGTACCTGTTCGTCTACACCGTACTTTTGTGAAAGCGAAACGAGCCTTTCTTCCTTGTTACCAATCATCAGCAATTCAAATTCATACCCGTTTTCTTTAACCAATTTACATGCTTCTAAAATGCCTTCCGGATTCTTTTGATAACTCATATAGGAAGGATGAATAAAGCGAAACTTTTTAAGTGCAGCAGGCTCGTAATAAAAGAATTCTGTATTCACCGTATTGGGAACCACTCTATAAGGAACAGGCATAAAATGTTGGTTGATAATTTTGCCAAGTCCGTCAGATACCGGTAAGAACAGCGTAGCATCTTTGAGTATTTTCTTAATCAGTAATTTAAATAAAGTATTGGTATTGTAAATATTGGGAACACTATGAGGATAATAACCCGTCCAGTGTTCGCTAACTACAAATGGGATCTGGTATTTTTTCTTTAACCAACGGGCCAGCATACCCGCTTTCATTGCTACCTGCACATGCACGATGGAGGGTGGGCCCTTATCGGCTGCGACCTGCCGGTAGATTTTCCTTTGAAGCAGCATATATTTTCTCAAAGAAAATAATTGTTCCAGCATCCCTCCCCAGCCACTTCTTCCATAATACACTTTATAAACGGTCAGGTTTTGAACAGCCGTCTTTTCTATTTCAACCGCATTGTTTTTTAAAGTTTCATCTTTAACCACAAAAATCACGGTTAGATTTGTAAAACGGCTTACCGCTATTGCATGACGCTCAATAAAATCGCCATCAAAAGGATCCAACTTGCTGGGGTACCAGCTTGCCAGCCATAATACTGATTTGAACATACGTTATTTAAGAAGAAACATGATTGAATATCCACCCCAATTTTTTGCGCTCCAGCCTTCATTAATAGAATATGAAAAATTTCGAAGTAATTTTTTTACAGCTCTTTTAAAAGATGTTGCCGGTACAACATCTATTACGGGTTTTGTGTACACCTGGTCAATTATTTCATAACCGGCATCAATCAAAGCCCATTCTATTATTTCTTTTGAAAAATAATGGATATGGCCAACTGATTGTCTTTGCTGATACAATGAATGGGGTCTTAAGATAGTTCTGCAACAAAGATCTAAAGGTATATGAAATACGAAATAATCGCTGCTATTTTTCAATTTTTTCAAAAAGCCGATATAATCTTCAACGTGTTCAAGCACATCTATCATCAGCAAAAAATGGGTATGGTTATGATGACTCAAAAAATAGTCTTCATTGTAAAATTGTAACCGTTCGTTTTCATATTGCTTAGCCAGGACTATTGCCTGCGGGGATATATCATACCCTTTCAGGTTTTTAATTGTTGTGTTTAGTTTACTCAATTCAAGAAGAATTGCGCCTGCCCCGCAACCTATCTCAACAACCTCGGAAGGAAGTAGATTATTTTTAATTATTATTTTGTTGATAATGGATGATTTCCATAATGCATCTTCGGAATGCCAGCCAGGATTATTTTGTAAATATCCTCCCCCTGTATAAAATTCATTTTTACTAGGTGACATTTGCTGGATCAGGCTGGTTATTAATTTTTTTATATAAATAAATAAAATCGGAAGTCCTTATGATAAAAAAACTGGTCAATGAAACGTTATATTCCTTTACAAAGATCCTTAAAACAAAAAGTAAATAAACAAAATAACCGATACTACTAACAAATGCGGCGGCATTAATGCCATATTTTGGTATAAAAATATAATCTCCTAAAACAACGAAAATCAGTGCAATTAAAGCTCCATTAATATTTATACTCATTTTGTTTTTCCCCGCATAAAACGCGGTTAAGGTAAATAGCATGGACAGGGATAAAATGCCCGGTATCAGGAATAGAAAAGCCTGGTACATATTTGCAAAACTCTTTCCAAATAAAAACGGGAACAAGGTGTTGCCGGTGAAAATTAAAAACAAACACGCCAACATATATAACCATAATAAACTTCTTGATATTAATGTAAGCAACTCTTTTACCAAATCCTTTTTACCACCTGCTGTTAAAGGAAATACCGCACTTGCTAATATGGTTGGCAAAACAAAAAAAAGCTGCCCTATTTTTGATACCTGTATATAGTTACCCAGGTCCACGGCCGTACAATATCTTTTGACAAACCAGTAATCTATTCTGTACAGGAAGAAAAAGACAAGATTGGAGGCATAAGCCATTAAGCAATAGGTAAGCAAAACCTTAAACCCGGGTAAGAATGAAAATCCTACCTGACCCTGTTTTGAATAGGTAAGTTTAACTGCAAGGCCTAAAATAATACCCTGCAATAAAAATGCACCAAAGTAAAAATAAAAATAGTTTTCATCAGTAACAAAATCAAAAACCGAAAACTTATGAAATGGAAGTAACAAGATCAAAACAATATTCATAATAACATTAATGCTATTAGGGATTATAAAATTATTTTTTGCATAAAAAAAAGCCGTACTATAATTAAATAAAAGGTTACCGCATATAAATGTAAAGACTGAAAACAGCAATACATTTCCGGGAAGTTGATATGGGCCGGGTATAAAAAAAAAGAAAGCCATCAACGCCATTATCCCGGTAACCACCGCCCATATCAAAGAAAAACCCAATAGTTTACCCCCGTCAATCTGACCCTTTGCAGTAAAAAAAGTTATCCCGGATTCTATACCAAATCCCGTAAACAGTAATATAAGCGAGTAAATATTTATTAAATAGTAAATGGCACCGCTTACCATTGCGCCAAAATGCCTGGCAATAAGAATATTCAATAAAAATACAGTCAAATAGAACAGACCGCGCCAAAAAACACTTTGGTATAATATCTTTTTTATAGGCATTTTCTTCTTACTGTTCCTGCCGGTTTCAAAATCCTGTTATGGGCGTTTAATTATCATTGCAAGATATTCAATTTTAATGCCGCATAGGTAAATATATTCGAAATGGGTTATCGACCCTGGCAAGGTTTCTATGACTAATAAACACTCGATTGAGCATTGGCCACCTTATTCGAAAGGTAAATTTATTGTACCGGAATTTTTCTGCAGGGGCTCACCCGGGCCAGGCTGTTGCTAGTTCATATTCAACCCTCCGGGGTTCGGAGGCAACTTCAGCCAGATCTCAAATTACTTAAAATGAATAGAGTTTGAATAATTTCGATTATTTATTAATAAATTAGCTGATGGCTTTTTTACGGAAACTAAATACAAAAGCAAAAGCTGAAATAAATACCGGTTTTGGCAGTAATACATCCGATTATGGCGGGCGATTTGTGAATAAGGACGGCCGGCCTAATATTGAAAAAAGAGGGATCAGCTTTTTTACCAGGATGAGCTTGTATCATACCCTACTTCAACTTCCCCGCTGGAAATTCTTCTTATTATTACTCACTTTCTACTTTGTACTGAATCTGATTTTTGCAGTTATTTACTATGCGATCGGCATGGAAAACCTGGAAGGAATCAGGGCGGATGGTATCCTGGAGGAATTTGGGGAGGCCTATTTTTTTAGTACGCAGACTTTTACCACGGTGGGTTATGGACGCATTAGCCCACATGGCTTTGCAGCAAGTTCGGTAGCCGCGTTGGAAGCCTTGATCGGGCTCTTAAGTTTTGCGATCGCCACAGGATTATTTTATGGCCGCTTTAGTAAACCAAAAGCCTTTTTACGTTTCAGTGAGAATGCTTTGCTGGCACCTTTTAGAGATGGCGTCGCGCTGATGGTGAGGGTAGCTCCATATAAAAACAATAGTCTTTCGGAGGTGGAAGCAAAACTTACCGTTGGTCTCATGATGGAAGAAAACGGGAAACTCAATAATAAATTTTTTCAAATGGAATTGGAGTACAGCAAAATAAATTCATTGTCATTGAGCTGGACGATCGTGCACCCCATCAACGAGGATAGCCCTTTTTATAAATTTTCAGGAGAAGACTTTGCAAATATAGACGGTGAAATACTGGTATATGTAAAAGCCTTTGATGATATGTTCAGTAATACAGTGGTGGCCCGTACTTCCTACACCTTAAGAGAAATAGTAGTTGGCGCGAAGTTTATTCCCATGTATCACAGGGATGAGCAGTATAAGCGAACTATTTTAGACCTTGAGAAGATCAATACATTCAATCCTGCAGAAATTGGTTTTAAGGAGTAAATTGAGGTTTAGGATAAATAACTTGTAGTGGAAAATGCCCCGATTGTGAGGGCCATTGAAAATACGACCATTAATTTTATTTTTGTAAATGGATAAAAGTCTGAATAAATTCATAAGTGAAACTGGTTTTTGTTCCCGGAGGGAAGCAGATAAATATATTAAGCAGGGAAGGGTGACTATCAATGGCAATGTTGCCGTAAAGGGTAACCGGGTGATGGCTGGTGATCTGGTTGAATTAGATGGCGAGCTTCTTAAAAAGAAAGATAAAACGGTTTACCTTGTTTTTAATAAACCTATGGGGATTACCTGCACCACCGACACTAAAGTAAAGCACAACATAATTTCCTTTATCAATTATAAATGCAGGATATTTCCTATTGGCAGGCTGGATAAGGCATCCGAAGGTTTGATTTTTTTAACCAACGATGGGGATATCGTCAACAAAATATTACGTGCCGGCAACAATCATGAAAAAGAATATATCGTAACCACAGACAGGCCGGTCAATGCCGTTTTTACGGATAAGATGAGTAACGGGATTCGAATTTTGGAAAAAGTTACCAAAAAATGTTTTGTAAGGCAGGAAGGAAAGAATCGTTTCAGGATAATCCTAACCCAGGGATTAAACAGGCAAATCAGGAGAATGTGCCAGGTATTAGGCTACCAGGTGACCACATTGAAACGGATAAGGATCATGAATATTTCAATAGCTGACTTGCCTGCAGGTAAATGGCGGTATTTTACTGAGGAAGAAATAAAAACAATGGAAGGATTGGTGGCCAATTCATATAAAACCGCCCAAGCTGGTGATTTAATTGAAAATGATATGCAGGAATAAAATAAGCGTCCGGAGGAACGGGTAATAATATAAAAACTTACTGATTTTTTCAATGACGGAATACTTTAATTGAAAGTCCGTCAAGCCAGGAGCCTGATATCGCGCAAGGTACAGGATTTGAAAAGATGCTCAATGCTTTGCCTTATATGTGAATTCCGGTATTCACCGTTAATAAAATACAACTCTACCGGCATGGTTCAGCCTGGCAGGTTAATTGAAAAACAAATACTGCACTTATAAATTCTATACCATCCTCTGCTTCATAACTTCATACAAAATGATTCCCGTTGCTACCGATACATTTAATGATTCAAAGTCACCAGTCATGGGTATTTGAAAATGCTCATCACATATTTTCATTAGTGCAGGAAAAACACCGCGCTCTTCTCCACCCATTACCAAAGCACAGGGCCCCGATAGTTCCAGTTCAAACAATTTTTTGGTGGCTGTCATTTCACTGGCAAAGACATTGATTCCGTTCAGGTGAAGTTCATCCACCGTTTTCATTAAGCTGCTTACCCTGCAGACCGCAATCTTTTCCAGTGCTCCGGCAGAGGTTAAAATTGCATCTTCATTTAAAGCCCCCACTCCCTTTTCCGGAATGATGATGGCATTCACCCCAAAGCAAAATGCACTTCTGGCGATAGCTCCGATATTCCTGATATCAGTAATTCCGTCCAATATCAAAAATAGAGGTACTTCTCCCTTTTCCACTACAAATGAAATTACATCCTGCAGGTCCTGGTATTGAATTTTACTTATTACCGCCACGCAACCCTCATGGTTACTTATATTGAAGCCATTTAACTTTTCCACGGGCACTTTATTGACAGGAACAAGGCATTGTTCAGCCAGTTTTCTTATTTCATCTATCACCTCGCCATGTATGGTAGTTTGCATATAGATACGTTCCAGTTGTTTACCGGATTTCATCGCCTGTAAGATAGCTTGACGGCCTATTACCAACGTGTTTTTCTTTGGGCGATGCTGTTGTTGCCTGAAATTTTTCACCCTTCAAAATTAAGGTTTATTCAGGCCATAAAAAAACCATAAGCTCTATCAAACTTATGGTCTTCTGAAACCTCCCGATTTGTTCGGATTGTTGGGGGACTTTTTATTTCAGTCCAAAAACTTTTTTTACTTCTTTTACCGCATCTAATTTTTCCCAGGTAAATAATTCTACCTTTTTTTTAATTGATTTGCCATATGGAGAGGTAAATATTTTTTCCACCACTTCATTTTTACGTCCCATATGTCCATAAGCAGCAGTTTCGCTATAGATTGGATTACGTAATTTTAACCTTTGTTCCACAAAATAGGGGCGCATATCAAAACATTTCATCCCCATTATCTCTTTAGCTATTTCACCGTCTGTTAAATTTACTTTGGCAGTTCCATAGGTAACGACATTGATGCTGGTTGGTTGTGCCACACCAATTGCATAACTAACCTGAACCAATACCTCATCGCATAAACCTGCCGCCACGAGGTTCTTCGCAATATGTCTTGTGGCATATGCCCCGCTTCTATCTACTTTACTTGGGTCTTTACCACTGAATGCACCGCCGCCGTGTGCTCCTTTGCCACCATAGGTGTCTACAATGATTTTCCGGCCGGTTAACCCGGTATCGCCATGCGGTCCACCGATTACAAATTTGCCTGTTGGGTTAATATGGTATTTGATCTTGTTGTTGAACAGATGTGCATATTTAGGATATTTGGCCACTACTCTTGGGATCAGTGTATTGATGATGTCTTTTTTGATCTTAGCCAACATGGTTTCTTCTTTACCAAAATCATCATGCTGTGTGGAAACGACGATCGCATCAATTCGCACCGGGCGATTGTTATCATCATATTCCAGCGTAACCTGGCTTTTTGCATCCGGGCGGAGGTACCTGATCTCTTTATTCTCTCTGCGTATGGCAGCTAATTCAATTAACAGGAAATGGGCAAGGTCTAAAGCGAGGGGCATATAATTTTCAGTTTCATTCGTTGCATAACCAAACATCATACCCTGGTCGCCTGCACCCTGTTCTTCTTTTTTCTTCTTATCTACTCCCTGGTTAATATCAGCAGACTGTTCATGAATGGCGGAAAGTATACCACATGAATTGGCTTCAAACATATATTCACTCTTTGTGTATCCAATTTTACGGATCACTCCACGGGCTATTTCCTGTACATCCAGGTATGCCTTGCTTTTTACTTCGCCGGCAAGTACTACCTGCCCGGTAGTTACCAATGTTTCGCAAGCTACTTTACTATCGGTATCAAAGGCCAGGAAATTATCAATTAAAGCATCACTGATCTGATCAGCTACTTTGTCAGGGTGTCCTTCGCTTACGGACTCTGATGTAAACAAATAAGGCATACAGTTTTAAATTTTGAGTTGCAAAGATAGGGTTACTGATGTAAAGAACAAAGCCTCCGGATTATCGGAGGCATATCAATTATTTTTTTTATATTATATTTTGGACCAAACAATCCGCATGCGAAGCCGGTAATTTTTTGGGTTATTGCCACTTGCAATTTTTACTCTTCCAAAAGCAAGATTATTCTTATACGTCAGGTTGTATCCATAATAATTTAAACTATATGGAGCATACACCCGGAACTTATAGTTAGTACCACGTTTGGTTACCAAATTCTGAATATATCTTGTGAGATTAAAAGTATAATAAGACCTTGTGCCCAAAGCATCTGTTGCCGTCCTTAAATATCCGCCATAATAGGCATGATCAATGTCTCCGGTAGGAAAGAAATAGGTTGTATTATCGGGGCTGTAAAATTCAGTTGGATTCAGGTCAAAATACAGTGGTTTGTACTTTTTAATACTACCCGTATCTATAATGTCAAGGTATAAATAAGCAGGTGCTGTTAACACATCATCGCCAGGACTTCCCGGTACCTGCTCCACAATTACTTCCGCCCTGTGAATAATTCTATTTGTTAAGGATTTTAAAGCCGGAATATTCAAACTGATAGCCGAGCCCGGTGCTGCCTGAATATACAATGCAGTGGGATCAGGATGACCCGGAAATTCGGCTGATTGGGTATCCTTCCTAACTATGGAATTTGCATTTGCCGACGCAGTAAATAATGTACCAGTTGATAAGGGGAAGGAAGAAAATGCGGTATCCAGTTTATTAGCATTGCCGGCCACATAATATATTTCCAGCCTGGTGGCCGGATCTGTTAAACTGATACTAAACAAGCCATTGGCCTTATCATCTCCATCTGCAACAACGGCGAAACCTTTGTATTTAGTTTTGAAAACGGAATCGCTGTAAAAAATATTGTTGACATTATCATGTGCAGAGTCCCCGCTGATTAATGCTCTGAAGAATGGATTTGTAATATCAAGCTTGATGCGTATCTGCATGCTTACCGAATCTTTATTACTTGTTGTTAAGTATACAAGATTTTTCAGATCAGGTTGATATATAGTGTCTTTACCTAATAAGTTATCGTAAGGTTTATCAGGTTGGAAATCGAGCCGATGAGCAGCAGTGTCCACAAAATTGGTAGTATTTTCGTCTAATGCGTAAACCCTGACTCCCTGGGGCTTGCTGGAATCACCGTAAAAACCGGTATAGGAAAGACAAAGAAAAACAGAATCAAAATGAGTTTTATCATTCAGCGACGGATTGATCGTGTCTTTTGCATTCCCAAAATAATAAGGAAAAAACGCAGGCTTTAGCTGTAGAAAAATATCAGCTTTTGTTTTACCAAAAACGGGATCATTGTTAATGCTTCCCAGTATATGAGTTTCTGAACGGCTGAGCCGGGTAGTATCGGTAATTTGTTCTCTCGCGGCGTCAATTAAAAGGGTATCTGCAAATGTAAACACATTGTCTACGGCGGGAATCAGGTCGGCACCAAGTTCGGTACTGTCAATTTTGGTACAACCCCAGATAAATAATGAAACACAAGCCAGTCCGGATAATAAACGTAAAAATTTTCTTTGCACAAAAACGAAATTTAAGAAATTTGGGTTGGGGTTATATACTATTTGGCAAGGTCGGCATATAATTGTAAATAGTCTGTTAAATCACTTTCAGTATTAAAAGGTAAGGTCTTTTTACCTTTTATTTTGCTGAATTCATCTACGAGTTTTTTATCTACATTGGGTGCCCCGAAAGTAATAGCATCTGCATAAGCAGCACCCCCCCTGAACATTGCGCTATTATTGATATCCTTGAAAATATCCAGTTCTTTTTTGGTAACGTTATCATTGATCGCCACAAGCTTGAGGAAGTCGGCCCCCAGTTTTTCTTTAAAAGTATTTTCACCAATTGTAAAAATGACTTTACAATTACTGAATACCGGTTCCTTTTTATATGCTGTTTTAATAAACATAGGAATCAGGCCAGTCATCCAGCCGCTGCAATGAATGATGTCCGGAGGCCAGCCAAATTTCTTGACTGTTTCCAGTGCTCCTTTACAAAACAGGGCGGTTCTTAACCCATTATCATCAAACCATTTTTCATTTTCATCGTTAAAAATGGATTTACGTTTAAAAAAATCTTCATTATCCAGGAAATACACCTGCAATCTTGCATTAGGCAAGGATGCAACTTTAATAATTAACGGATAATCGTCGCCATCAATCGATACATTGATGCCGGATAAACGAACAACTTCATGTAAGCGATGTCTTCTTTCATTGATAATACCAAACCGGGGCATAATACACCTGACTTCCATGCCGCTATCATTCGATTTTATTGCCAACCTGTTAATGATCTCTGCAAACTCAGTAAGCTCTACATAGGGCGACATTTCGTTGGCAATAAATAGGATTCTTTTTTTTGTAGACATTTGTGCTTGATTAATGAATCTTCGTGTGTTTCCCCAAGGGCGGCAAAGTTACAATAATTTTCTTACAATCAATATACACCTACATTTGGGGGTGCATCCCACATTTGGAGTTGCAATGCCGGTTTGAAAGATGGGGTGTATTTCAAATTGTCGCTCCTGATTTCGGTCGGTGGAGCGCGACCAGGGCCGGGCCGTGGTTTGTGTCTTCACAAACCATCTATTGCCGCGACAATTTGGAATGCACACAGAAGATTGGTTGCCAACCTTCGACAGGCTGGTGCCTGTATAAGGAACGAATAATATGTCTGGCTAAACCTGGCTGTATCTGAAGCATAACATCAATAAAGAATGATCATATTTAAACACCCCGCAGATATCCGGTCTTTTCTTTTATCAATAAAAGGAAGGTTCGAAGCTACAGGTTTTGTACCAACGATGGGTGCCTTGCACACCGGACATATCAGCCTGGTAAACAAGGCCCGCAGTGAGAGCGAGCGGGTTATTTGCAGCATATTCGTAAACCCAACCCAATTTAACGATCCCAGGGATTTTGAAAAATATCCAACTACTTTAGAAAATGATATTTACTTATTAGAAAAGGCAGGCTGCGATATACTTTTTTTACCCGCTGTGGCTGATATTTATCCCGATGGAATTCTAACTACCCTGAAATACGAGCTGGGATCATTGGAAACTATCCTGGAAGGAAAATTTCGCCCGGGGCATTTCCAGGGGGTTTGCCAGGTTGTGAATCGATTGTTGGATATTATAAAGCCAGGGAAATTATATCTTGGGCAAAAAGACTTTCAGCAATGTAAGGTTTTACAAAAACTCGTTGATTTGTTGGGGATAAAAACTAAAATAATTATTTGTGCAACCCAACGTGAGCCAAACGGACTGGCAATGAGTAGCCGCAACCTTCGATTAAATGAAACAGGAAGAAATAAGGCATCATGGATATACAAGGCAATGTTATCCATAAAAAAGGACATTAAAGTTGGAGATATTGAGCAGTTAGCCGAAGGGGCAAAACAGTTACTTATTGAAAATGGGTTTAAAGTTGATTATGTTGAAATTGCTAATGCAGACACGCTGGACAAAATACAAAAATGGGATGGTAAGACTCCCCTGGTAACCTTAGCTGCCGCCTATTTGAATGAAGTAAGATTGATAGATAACTTAATAATAAATGAAATTGAATGAATTTTCCAACCGTAGAGGACGAAATCCACAAAAGTAAAAGCCCTGCCCGGGCAATGTGATTTTTTATTTTCTTGTCTCCTTTGTACTCCGCCGGCAGGTGCGGATGGATCTTTCTCAACATAACTTCGTAATTTGTAACCCAGAATGAAAAAAACGGTAATTACAATTTTAAAATATCTATTTTTTTTAGGACTAGGTATTTTCCTGGTTTGGTGGAGTATCCATAAAATGGGAGATGAAAACTGGGAGAAATGTAAAACAGCTCTCAAAACGGCAAGGTATTTACTATTTATACCGGTGTTTTTTATACTTATTGCAAGTCATATCAGCAGGGCGATCCGATGGAAAATCCTGATGAAGCCAATGGGTTATAACCCGGGCCTGGTGAATACCTTTTTCGCAGTAATGGTAGGCTATCTTGCCAACCTCGCCTTGCCCAGACTCGGTGAAGTACTAAAATGCACTATTTTGGGTAAATATGAAAAAGTGCCTGCAGATAAGCTGGTAGGTACTATCCTGGTGGAAAGAGCCGTTGACGTGGTATCACTTATGATGGTATTTATCATTGCCATAGTTACACAGTTTACTATTATTGGCGGGCATGCGAAAGAAACAATTCGTGCCTACTTTTTAGCCGGAAACAAAGACCTGATGGTCATAAAACTGGTGGTACTGGTTGCCGGAGTCCTGTTCATCTATTTTATATCAAAACTAATTCTTAAGAAATACAGCGGAATCGGTTTTGTGAAAAGAATAAATATTCTTATTAAAGGAGTTGGTGCAGGGTTAAGCAGTGTAAAAAATTTACAAAATAAAAAGGCCTTCATTTTTCACAGTATTTTTATATGGTGTTGCTACGCGGCAGGCACCTACCTGGGGTTTTTTGTAATAAAGGAAACATCGGGACTTCCCATTGCAGCGGCTTTCCCAGTGCTGGCGTTTGCCAGTATTGGAATGATTATTACACCGGGGGGCATTGGCTTTTACCAGGTATTCATTATGGAAGTGATGGTTTTGTATGGAATAGATGAAGGCCATGGATATGCGAACGGCCTGCTGCAATGGGTTGCTCAATTTTTCATTATTATTATCGCAGGTTTTTTTTCTTTAATAGCTCTTCCTTTTTATAACAGGCATCCGGCCAAACAAACTAGACCCAAACTTTAAAAAAATGGAAAACTTAACTTTGTTTTCCATTTTTTATAAAAGCAACTATTTAATTTCGCCGGATCAATAAAAAATATTTACAGTTGGTAAAACAAAAAGTAATTGTACGTGATATAAGCTGGTTATCTTTTAATAGCAGGGTGTTGCAGGAGGCGGCTGACGAAACAGTTCCTTTGAGGGAAAGAATTCGTTTTCTTGGCATTTTTTCCAACAATCTAGATGAATTTTTTCGTGTTCGGGTGGCTACACTCAGGCGTATGATCGAAGTTGGTAATAGAGGCAACATGCACCTGGAAGTTTCGCCGGGCATCATCCTGGAAGAAATTCAGGAGAAAGTGATTGAACAACAGAAAGAATTTGACCGCATCTGGAATGAAATATTAAGGGAATTAAAAAAACAAAAGATCTTCCTGATCAATGACACGCAACTCAACAAGCTGCAACAAAAATTTATTATTTCCTATTTTAATGACGAGATAAGGAGTAATATTGTTCCACTGATGATAGAAAGCATCCAGGGATTTCCCACCCTGAACGATAAATCCATCTACCTGGCCTGCAAATTATCAAAAAAGGACAAGTTTATACCGCAGCGATTCGCCCTGGTATCAGTACCTGCCAGGCGATTACCGAGGTTTGTTATTTTACCCTCCAGGCAAAATGAAAAACATATTATTTTGCTTGAGGATGTAATTCGCTTTTGCCTGCCTTTTATTTTTTCTTTTTTTGGGTATGATGTCTTTTCTTCCCACATTATAAAAGTAACCCGTGACGCTGAAATTGATATCGACAATGACGTAGCTACTTCTTTAATGGAAAAGATAGAGAAAGGAATAAAAAACAGGAAAAAAGGCAAACCAGTGAGGCTGGTTTTTGATAAAGAAATCGACGCTTCCCTTCTCACTTATTTGGTAAAAAGATTAGGTTTATCAGAAAAAGATAACCTGATCCCAGGGGGAAGGATCCATAATTTTAAAGATTTTATTGAATTCCCGGAATCCGTGTTTGAACAAAAAAACACCCGTAAAAAGCCATTTGTACATCCCGATTTAAGAAATGTAAACAGGGTATCGGATATTGTATTAAAAAAGGATGTGTTACTGAACTTTCCCTATCATTCTTTCGATAGCGTGACCGACCTGTTAAGAGAAGCAGCGATCGATCCGGAGGTTACCAGCATAAAAATTACCTGTTACCGGCTCGCTCCTAATTCCAAGATCATCAATGCGATCACCAATGCAGTAAGAAATGGAAAACAGGTGACTGCTGTAATAGAATTGAGAGCAAGGTTTGACGAAGAGGCTAACCTGGAATGGAAAGAGGAACTTGAAGAAGCAGGCGTGAAAGTGCTTCTCGGCGTTCCCAATATGAAGGTGCATTGTAAACTCTGCCTGATAAAAAAGATAGTGAATAACCGAACCATTCATTATGGTTTTGTCAGTAGTGGTAATTTAAATGAACGTACCGCAACGATTTATGGTGATCACTGCCTGCTTACCGCCGACAGGAATATCATGGCAGATGTAAACAGGATCTTTCATTATTTAGAACAGCCCAAAACCAGGATTCGTTTTCTGAGGACATGTAAAACGCTTCTGGTAAGTCCGGTTAACATGCGGAAACAACTGATTCAGCTGATCTCCAAAGAAATAAGATCAGCGAAAGCAAAAAAGCCTGCCGCTATCACCCTGAAAGTAAACGCGCTAAGCGACGAGTTATTGATTGAAAAATTGTATGAAGCCGCAAAAGCGGGTGTAGAAATTAAAATGGTGGTAAGAGGAATTTTTTGTATGCTTACCGAGAATAGAAAATACAAATTCCCGGTACAGGCAATCAGTATTGTTGATGAATATCTTGAACATGCCAGGGTGATGATATTTCATAATGACGGCGAAGAAAGGGTGTACATTTCTTCTTCTGACTGGATGGTTAGAAATATTGATCACCGTTTAGAAGTCGCTTGTCCGGTATTCAATAAGGATATCCAGCAGGAATTAAAAGATATTATACATATCCAGTTGTCGGACAATATAAAGGCAAGGCGATTAGATAATGATCTTGAGAATCAGTACATTAATCCACGCAATAGAAAAAAAATCCGTTCTCAGGTGGAAACTTATAATTACCTGCACCGGAAATTGATTGTATAGCGGGTGAATGGGCAATTGGCAATTGGCAATTGGTAATTGGGAAAAATTCACCTATCAACCAGGAAATATGAACGCATGGTAAATAATTAACGAATTGACAACATGAGATTAGCAGCTATTGATATAGGAAGTAACGCGGCAAGGCTTTTAATTACGGAAGTATCCACAGATGAAAAAGGCTCCACTTTCTTTAATAAGCTGAACCTTGTTCGTGTGCCGCTGCGACTCGGATTTGATGTTTTTGATCAGGGAATTATACCAAAGCCGAAAATTGGCATGATATTACAAACCATGAAGGCTTATAAACATTTATGCAATGCTTATGCGGTAACCCATATCAAAGCCTGTGCTACCAGCGCAATGAGAGATGCCAAAAATGCGGCTGATATAATCCGGAAAGTAAAACTGGAAACTGAAATTGAAATTGAAGTGATTACAGGTGACCTGGAAGCGGGGCTGATATATGAAAATCACGTGGCGGAAAATATGGACAATGATCACAGCTATTTGTATATAGATGTAGGTGGCGGCAGTACCGAGCTTTCTTTCTTTAGTAATGGCATACTCATTTATAAGAAATCATTCAATATAGGAACGATCAGGTTACTTAAAAATATGGTAGCCGATAAGGATTGGGAAGACATGAAAGACATTCTGCGAAATGTAATCAAAGGGCAAAAAGAAGTAGTTGCCATTGGAAGTGGAGGCAATATAAACAAGGTATTTTCGATGAGCAAGCGTAAGGATGGCAAACCACTTTCACTTGAACTGCTGAGGGATTATTATAAGGAATTAAGCAGCGTTACCCTCGCGGAGAGAATAACCAGGTATAGCCTTCGTGAAGACCGGGCCGACGTGATCGTTCCCGCTATCCTGATATACATAAACGTTATGCGGTGGGCCGGGTCTGAGCAAATATATGTACCGAAGATTGGTTTAGCTGATGGCCTGATAAAACATTTGTGGGAAGAGGTGAAATAAACCCTGGGTTCGCTGGCAAGGCCAACATTCGTTTTTCCTTATACTGTTGATTTAATTGGGAAAGCCAATAGTTTGGAGCAGCATTCATTTATCACGGCATTATTCCCTTGTGGCTACCTTTAAAGACGGGTTTCCTGACCGGGAAACTGGTTAAAAATGACTTATCCGATTTTTTGCTATTGCAAAAGCAGGCACCTGGGCGGTTACCCCGGGGGCGCAACTAAAAAACAGCGGGATGGAAAGGAACAAAAATCAATTTTAGGCTGCACCAGGAAGAAATAGAGTTTGTTCAGTGAGACAGGCAGAAGATTAATATATTTGGGATTCGTTTACAAGGAAGATTAAAATATATATTTTAGTTCCCAATTTCAAAATCAATTGAATGCCACCAACAGAAACGGAGTACAAAAAAGTAACCACCAATACCATCCAGAAAATGAAAGCTGCCGGGGAAAAGATCTCCATGATAACAGCTTACGACTTTTCTTTTGCCAAATTATTTGATACGGCCGGTATTGACATTATCCTAGTAGGTGACAGCGCAAGCAATGTAATGGCCGGGCATGCTACCACCCTGCCCATTACTTTGGACCAGATGATCTATCATGCGCAAAGCGTGGTACGTGCCCGGGAAAGAAGCCTGATCGTAGTTGATATCCCCTTCGGTTATTATCAATCTAATTCTGAAATAGCCCTGGCGTCCGCTATAAAAATTATGAAAGAAAGCGGAGGACATACTGTAAAGCTTGAAGGAGGCGAAGAAGTGATCGATTCAGTAAAAAAAATTGTAAGTGCAGGCATACCCGTAATGGGACACCTTGGGTTAACGCCACAATCCATCAATAAATTTGGCACTTATGTAGTAAGGGCGACAGAAGAAGCGGAAGCCGTAAAATTAAGGAAAGACGCTATATTATTGCAGGAGGCAGGTTGCTTTGCAATTGTACTGGAAAAAATTCCTGCTGCACTGGCAAAGGAAGTCACACAAAGCCTTACCATCCCTACCATCGGAATTGGTGCCGGTAGTTATTGTGATGGCCAGGTATTGGTAATGCACGATATGCTTGGCATAAATACCGATTTTAAGCCACGTTTTTTAAGGAGATATTTAAACCTGGATGAGCAGATATCCGGCGCAATCAAACAATATATCAGCGATGTAAAAAGTAAAGATTTTCCAAATGAACAGGAACAGTATTGATTGCCGATAAAATCATCCAACCTACTAAAGGCAGTATACCACTGGCAGCGGGAAGGAGCGCCAATTCGTAACTTGAACAAAAATGAGCCATATGAATTTTCTATCAAGCCTGGAGGTGCAGGCAAAAAACAAAGGCATATCAACTGGTACGAAATGGATGAGATCAAAAGGGGCCGGCATTGATTCCTTTTCCCCGACGGATGGCAAATTGATCGCTTCGATGAAATCCTGCGACAAGTCCGGCTATGAAGCAGTAATAAAGCAGGCCAGGGAAGCTTTTTTAGAATGGCGCGTATGGCCTGCACCAAAGCGAGGTGAAGTAGTAAGGCAGATTGGCCAGGAATTAAGGGTTCATAAAAATGATTTGGGGCGACTGGTAAGTTATGAAATGGGCAAAAGCTTACAGGAAGGCCAGGGAGAGGTACAGGAAATGATTGATATTTGTGATTTTGCGGTTGGACTTTCCCGCCAATTGCACGGCCTTACCATGCATAGCGAAAGGCCTGGTCACAGGATGTACGACCAATATCATCCCCTGGGAATAGTAGCCATTATTTCCGCTTTCAATTTCCCTGTAGCGGTTTGGAGCTGGAATACCATGCTGGCCCTGGTTTGCGGTAATGTTTGTATCTGGAAACCAAGTGAAAAAGCACCTTTGTGTGCCATCGCCTGCCAAAATATTACGGCCATGGTCTTTAAAAAAAACAAGGTACCAGAAGGAGTAAATAATTTGATAATTGGAGGCAGGGAGGTGGGTGAATGGTTAAGTGCTGATACGAGGATCCCTTTAGTGTCAGCAACGGGAAGTACCAGGATGGGGAAAGCTTTGGCGGCAACTGTAGCGCAAAGATTGGGAAGAAGTTTGCTGGAACTTGGTGGCAATAACGCCATCATCATCACAAGGGATGCCGACCTGGATATGGCATTGATCGGTGCGGTTTTTGGAGCAGTGGGCACGGCAGGCCAGCGTTGTACAACCACCCGCCGTTTGATTATTCATGAAAAAGTGTATAATAAATTCAGGGAGAAATTATTGAATGCTTATCGCCAGTTGAGGATCGGTGATCCGCTCAATGAAAAAAATCATGTAGGGCCCCTGATAGATATCCATGCAGTAAAAATGTATTTGGAGGCAATAGAAAAATGCAAGGCTGAAGGTGGAAATTTTATTGTGGAAGGGGGTGTCCTTAAAGGCAAGGGATATGAGAGTGGGTGCTATGTAAAACCATGCATTGCGGAAGTAGAAAATAGTTTTGAAATAGTTCAGCATGAAACCTTCGCGCCTATTTTATATATAATGAAATATAAAAACCTGGAAGAAGCGATTGCTATGCAGAACGGCGTTCCACAGGGTTTATCATCCGCCATCATGACCGGTAATTTGAGAGAAGCTGAAAAATTCCTGTCAGCAGAGGGTAGTGATTGTGGAATTGCTAATGTAAACATTGGCACATCCGGCGCTGAGATCGGTGGTGCATTCGGTGGTGAAAAGGAAACAGGTGGCGGAAGAGAAAGTGGAAGTGATGCATGGAAAGTATATATGCGCCGGCAGACCAATACCATTAATTACACCGATAAATTACCCCTGGCGCAGGGGATAAAGTTTGATCTATAAAGCCGACATCATTTTATTAGCAAAAAAATATATCTTGCACGAAAATATAGGGTTATCAATTCTGCATTAACCATACCGCATTTTCTCAGCAACAATCTCGATATGCTGAATCACTAATTCAAAGCTGGCCAATGTTCCTCTTTCCCGCAGAGGGATGGTCTCATTTATGCCAGGAAATAAATGATTGTTCGTCCATAATTTTCAACCAGATAACTGATCAACCAATTAAATAGTCAATCATGCAATCAACTATAGCATTATCCGCTAAAACACAACAGTATATAGACCTGGAAGAAAAATATGGCGCCCACAATTACCATCCAATACCTGTTGTATTAATCCGGGGCGAAGGCGTTTTCGTATGGGATGTGGAAGGCAATCGTTACTACGATTTTTTAAGTGGCTATTCAGCGGTAAACCAGGGGCATTGCCATCCCAGGATTATTGCAGCACTAAACGGGCAGTCGCAAAAACTAACGTTAACGAGCAGGGCTTTTCACAATAGTTTATTGGGTGAGTATGAAAAATACATAACCGCTTATTTCGGGTACGATAAGGTATTACCGATGAATACTGGCGTAGAAGGTGGCGAAACTGCCGTAAAGCTTGCCCGCAGGTGGGGTTATAAAGTAAAAGGAATTGCAGATAACCAGGCCAAAATAATTTTTGCGGCAGGTAATTTCTGGGGAAGAACACTGGCTGCTATCTCCTCCTCCACCGACCAAGGCAGTTATGAAAAGTTCGGGCCGTTCATGCCGGGTTTTGAAATAGTTCCTTTCAATGACCTTGCAGCCCTGGAAGTAGCGATGCAGGATAAAAATGTAGCCGGCTATATGTTTGAACCCATACAGGGCGAAGCAGGTGTAGTGGTACCTGATGAAGGCTATTTAGCCGGCATAAGAAAATTATGTAACTTATACAATGTACTGATGATCGCCGATGAAATACAAACCGGCCTGGCGCGTACAGGTAAGATGCTGGCTTGTGATCATGAAAGTGTTCGCCCGGATATTTTGATACTAGGCAAGGCATTGAGTGGCGGTGTATTGCCTGTAAGCGCAGTTTTGGCGGATGATGAAATTATGATGACGATCAAACCGGGCGAACACGGCAGCACTTATGGCGGAAATCCGTTGGCCTGTGCGGTTGCCATGGCAGCACTACAGGTGTTAAAGGACGATAAGATGGCCGAAAATGCCGAACTCATGGGAGATCTTTTACGAAGTGAGATACGCAAACTGAATTCTCCTTCTATCGAACTGGTCAGGGGGAAAGGATTGCTGAATGCAATTATAATAAAACATAAAGATCCGGACGCTGCATGGAAACTATGTCTTGCATTAAAAGAAAATGGCCTGTTAGCCAAACCTACACATGGTGATAAGATCCGATTTGCACCGCCCCTGTTAATTAACAGGGAGCAGGTGATGGACAGTATTGAAATAATAAGAAAAAGCCTGGCGACACTCTAGTGTTATGTTAATAGTAATATGATATCGATTTGTGTATGGTCAATGGTCAATGTTGAAATATTGGGGATTTGCTATTGCCAATTCACACATGACTTAACACCAGTCAATTTTAATGTTATTTTCAGCCGTCTCTTAATAAAGGGCCCCCTGATAATTCACATAATATTATCTTCGCTGGAATAAATATTTTTATGGACACGCACCTGCATCATCACCACATAGAATCGCATTTAAAAAGCACGGAATTTCTGAGGGATATTGTAATTGGTATGAGCGACGGTTTGACTGTTCCTTTTGCATTAGCCGCGGGTTTAAGCGGTGCGGTTTCAAATAGCAGTATTATTGTGATTGCAGGAATCGCGGAAATCTGTGCGGGGAGTATTGCCATGGGCCTGGGAGGATATCTATCCGGGAAGACCGAACAGGATCATTACACAAGTGAAATCAAAAGGGAATATGATGAGGTTGAAAATCTCAGAGAAGTTGAAATAGCAGAAACGAAAGAATTCTTCGCCAGCATCGGCTTAAGTCCCGGCTTGCAGGAACAGGCTACTGAAGAAATTGCACAGGATAAGGACCGATGGGTAGATTTTATGATGAAATATGAACTTGGACTGGAAAAGCCAGATCCAAAAAGGGCAACAAAAAGCGCTTTGAATATAGGGCTCTCTTATGTGGCGGGTGGCATAATTCCATTAAGCCCCTATTTTTTTATTTCCACTTCAATAGAAGCTTTGGAAATTTCCGTAGTAGCTACCCTCTTGTGCCTTTTCGTATTTGGGTATTTTAAGAGCAGGGTTACAGGTATCAATCCCTGGCTGGGTGCTTTGCGGGTAACATTGATTGGCGCAATGGCTGCCGCGGCTGCATTTGGAGTAGCAAAGTTATTTGATGGACAGCACTGATCACCTGGGTTGCAAAGTTCCCGAAGGAAGGATTCTATTTTAACCTGGTTGCAATTGATCCTTGCTATCTTTTGAAATATTCTTGATTGTCCATTCAATCCTTTTCTCAAAAGGATGTTAAAGAAGTATGCTAATAACGGTAATAATTTTTCGTAGCCTGAGATTTTGTTGAACAGTTTGCAAATAAATGAATTGAGCCCGCAAATATAGAAAAAAGCGTTCAACCTATTGGACGCAGGCCATAATAGAGGGTATCCCAAAATGCCGCACCGGTTTTGCTACAGTGGCCGGCTGGGGCAAGGATCGTTATGTAAGAATTGAAATGTCAATTCGTACATTTGCAATTATTCAATTTGGAACCCCGGGCACAGGAAAGGTAGTAATCGAACCAACCTATCTAAAAGGAAAAAATCAAATATTCAAAATGGAATTGTCAAAGAATTATATACCAACCGAAGTAGAATCAAAATGGTATGAGCATTGGATCAATAAAAGATATTTCAACAGCGTGCCGGATGAAAGGGAACCATATACCATTGTAATACCCCCTCCCAATGTTACGGGCGTATTGCATATGGGTCATTGCCTGAATAATACCATACAGGATATTTTGATCCGCAGAGCGAGAATGCATGGTAAAAATGCATGCTGGGTACCCGGTACCGATCATGCCTCGATTGCCACTGAGGCAAAGGTTGTGGCCATGCTGAGAGAAAGGGGGATTTCAAAATCATCATTAACAAGGAATGAGTTTTTGGCGTATGCCCGGGAATGGAAAGAGAAGTATGGTGGTATCATATTACAGCAATTGAAAAAGTTGGGTTGTAGTCTCGACTGGGACAGGATATCATTTACGATGGATGATGACTATTACCGGTCCGTTATCAAAATATTTGTTGCGCTGTATAATAAAGGAAGTATTTACCGGGGCAAGAGAATGATTAACTGGGATGTAAAGGCAAAGACCGCCCTGAGCGATGAAGAAGTAATAAGAAAGGAAACCAAACAGCAATTATATTTTATAAGGTACGAGTTGGAAAACCCGGGCCCCATGCTCCGCGACGGCGGAGGTTCTGAAGCCTTTAACCTGCCTGCTAATTCTCATTGGGCCGAAGGTTTGGTTATTGCTACTGCCAGGCCCGAAACTATCATGGGCGATACCGCTATCTGTGTTCATCCGGCTGATGAGCGTTACAAACATTTGCACGGGAAGTATGCAATTGTACCATTGATCAATCGCAGGATTCCCATTATCACTGATGATTACGTAACCATGGACTTTGGCACAGGTGCCCTCAAAGTAACACCTGCGCACGATATGAACGATTACCAGCTTGGACAGAGACACCAGCTTGAGGTTATAGATATACTGAATGAAGACGGCACCCTTAGTGAGGCAGCAGAGATCTTCATCGGTGAAGATAGATTTGAAGCCAGGAAAAAGATAGTTCAGCAATTGGGTGCTGAGCATTTTTTGGTGAAAGTGGAAGACTATACCAGCGAAGTGGGTTACAGTGAAAGGACCGACACCGTGGTAGAACCCCGGCTGAGCCTGCAATGGTGGGTAAAAATGAAAGACCTGAGCAGGCCAGCCCTGAAAGCAGTGGAGGATGAAGAAATAAAATTTTACCCACCTAAATTCAGAAATACTTATCGACACTGGATGGAAAATATCAGGGATTGGTGCATCAGCCGCCAACTTTGGTGGGGGCATCGTATTCCTGCATGGTATGATGAGGAAGGCCATTATGTAGTAGCAGAAAATGAGTCGATGGCAAAGGAAATGTTCAAAGCTCAATTTTCAAACGGCAATGCACAATTGAAGCAGGATGATGATTGCCTGGATACCTGGTTTTCATCATGGCTCTGGCCTTTTGAAGTGTTTAAGGGATTCAGTGATCCAGGTAATGCGGAAGTGAAATATTATTACCCTGGTAACACCCTCGTAACCGCGCCGGAAATCATTTTCTTTTGGGTAGCAAGAATGATCATGGCAGGTTTTGAATACATGGGTCAAAAGCCGTTTAGTGAAGTTTACTTTACAGGTATTGTAAGGGACAAACTGGGTAGAAAAATGAGTAAAAGTCTTGGTAACTCACCGGATCTGCTTGCACTTATTGATCAATATGGGGCGGATGCAGTAAGATTTGGCATCATGTTATCCTCCCCCGCGGGTAACGACCTGATGTTTGACGAAACTGCGCTGGAACAGGGAAGGAACTTTAATAATAAGCTGTGGAATGCACTGAAGCTGGTTCTAAACTGGCAGTCCCGGATTGAAACTTCCGCATCATTGGTTCAAAGCGTTGAGTCTTTGAGTACGACACCGGACTACTCACTACTTACTCATTTGTCATCACTCCTTACCCATCACTCAACGATCATACCCCATCAGTTTGCTACGGACTGGTTTATGAACCGCATGAACCAGGTTAAATCAGAGGTAGATTCGTTGATGAAACAGTTCCGTCTTAGTGAGGCCTTAAAAACAATTTATTCTTTGATCTGGGATGATTTCTGCAGTTGGTACCTTGAGTGGGTGAAACCCGGATTTGAACAACATATTGAGGCGGCAGTGTACCATAAAACCGTGGAATTTTTTGAAGAGATGCTAAGGTTATTACATCCGTTCATGCCTTTTATAACGGAAGAAATTTATCATTTGCTGAAAAAGCAACCGATCGACCTTTGTGTAACACAGGCTACTACTTACCAACAGCCAGTAACGGAAATTTTGGATCAGGGAGAAATATTGAAGAAAGTAATTTCTTCCATCAGGGATGCCCGGAATAAAAACCGGGTAAAGCCAAAAGATCCGATCCATCTGCACATACAAACTGCCTCAGAGATAGCTTACAAAGGAACTGAACATATTTTAAGTAAGCAGGTAAATGCCGCAAGCATCAGCTTTACAAATGAACCAGTTGCCAATTCTATCGTGGTAGCGGTTGAAAAAGATAGATTCTATATTGAATCAGAAAAACCATTAGACAATGCTACGTTAAGAAGTGATTTAATAAAAGACCTGCAACACCAGCAAAGTTTTTTACTAAGTGTACAAAAGAAACTTAACAATGAACGTTTTGTACAAAATGCAAGGCCTGAAATAATTGACCATGAAAGAAAAAAACAGGCAGATGCGGAAGATAGGATCAGGACAATTGAAGAAAGCCTGGCGGCACTGAATTAACAGATTTTGATACTATTTAGGCTGTAAATTCGTTCTATCTTTAAAATAAGAAGGATGCAAAAGAAATTTTACCCGATTTTATTGGTATCTGCCCTGGTTCTTTTGAGTGGTACCGTCGTTTTGGCCCAAAAACCAACTAAACCTGGTGCTCCACCCGGTACAAATTATAAGAAACCGTTGGTAAAATGTTACCTTGGCAAAGCTACCGGGAATACCACAATGAAAGCGGATGAGGCAAAGCAGATCATTTCCCTTCCATTAATGATCACTGATGATAAAAATGTAAATTATGTGATTTCCTCTTACCAGTTCGCCTATTCACGAACCGGATTAACTGAAGATGAGGAAACCGGGAAAACTTCGGCGCAAAGCGATATGGCTGCAGACAGGTTTACAACTACCCCACTCCCGGCAGTATGGCAAAAGAACATCATTGAAGGATTGCATAAAGGAGAAGAATTGTATTTCTTCGATATTATCGTATTTGATAAACAGGGGCGTCGTTTCTTTGCGCCCGAATTGAAAATTTCCATACAATAATCCTGACAAGCACGTAATAATATTATCTCAAACTCAATAATTAAAAAAAGGCACCCAATTATTATGAGTTCCTCATTACCTTTAAATCCTGCAGAACCGGACATTCAGACGGAGGATAGAGCCATTGTGGTACACAAGGTTGGCGCTGAATCAATTCCGGTAATTCAATCATTGGCGAAGATCACCTGGGAGGTGGTGTATAAGGAAATATTATCCGAAGCGCAATTGATCTATATGCTCGAACTTATTTATAGCAGTGATTCCCTACAACATCAAATTGAAGAACTGGGCCACCAGTTTATCCTGGTAACCGTGGAAGAAAAGGAAGCGGGCTTCGCATCCTATTCCCGGAAAAATGAAAATGCCTGTACAATATACATACTTCATAAAATTTACATCGATCCTAATCACCACGGAAAGGGCATCGGTAAAATTTTATTGAATTATATCGTCGATGATATTATACCTGCAGGGGCCAAAAGTCTGGAATTAAATGTAAACCGCCACAATAAAGCCCTTGGATTTTACAAAAAATCAGGGTTTGAAATTATTGATGAACAGGATATCCCTATTGGGAGGGGATATTTTATGAATGATTATATTATGAAG
Organism: Ferruginibacter sp.; assembly: GCA_040006615.1. GTDB lineage: Bacteria > Bacteroidota > Bacteroidia > Chitinophagales > Chitinophagaceae > Ferruginibacter. Next base: position 1,559 of record JBDTWP010000009.1, on the reverse strand, counting down.
CTAAGCTGGTAAAAACCGGTGAGCCAGTTTTCAGGTAAACGTGAATGGTGAATGGTGAAAGCCGGGAGATCAGATCATTGACCATTCACGAATTAAATCCGCCATCCACCTTTTCATATCATCCGCCTACGCAATGGCTGATGCCATTTACGGAGATTATTTCATTTTGCTTTTTTCGTTATTTAATTTTATATACTTTACCTTTTTATTTATTATCAATTATTCCCGAAAAACCGGCGTGTGCCACAATTATCAATTATCAATTTAATAAACTATCTATTTTTTGCATGGTGAAGAAGATTATTTTCATTGTTGTTATAAGTTGTAGCACTGTAAATATTTTTGCCCAGAATAATTTAATTGACAGCCTTGTTCAATGGATTAGCCAACATCCGAAAATCGATTCCCAGTATATCGTAACCCTTCATCGCGTCAGCTACCGGTCAAGTGAAAATGACGTAAAAAAATCTTTTAGTTATTATGAAAAAGTGGCGGCACTAAGCGATAGCCTTCATTTTATTTATGGCAAATGCCTGGCAGAAATAAACCTGGGCATCCTGCTCTCTAATTCCGCCAGTTATGAAGCCAGTAACACAGCCTATTTTAAGGCGATCGATTATGCGGAGCAGAGTGATGCTTTAAGGCTAAAGGCGGTATCATTGAATAATATTGGTGAAAATTTTAAGGTGTTAAAGGATTATGATAAATGCAGGCAATACACAAAAGAGGCAATAGTGATCAATACAAAATTAACCGCATGGCGGGGAGTGGCTATCAATTACGAACTCCTGCATGAATGTGACCTGGAAGAAAAAATGTATACCAATGCAAAAGAGAGTCTTGAGGCGGGAATGCCTTTTGCGATAAGGGCTAATGAAAGTTATATACTTTCCCAGTTTAATACAGGCTTTGGAAAATTGCAGGCTATCAATCATCGTCCAGATTCAGCAGAATACTTTTTTTCAATAGCCCTGCAACAGGCCAAAGCACAAAACGACTTGCGGAATCAATACCAGGTTTATCTTGCCCAGGCAAAATATCTAACGGCTATAAGCCCGGCCGAAAAAATTAACATACTGCATGAGGCGCTGAATATCGCGAAGAAAACGATTTACCCGGAAGGCCAGGCCAAGGCTGCCCTTGAGTTATCCAATGTGTACGATCAGCTGAAAAACAAGGATTCGTCTTTATATTATTATAGAATCCACCGGCTAGCTTTCGATACGCTTTTTTCAGAGCACAATAAAAGAAATACCATTATCCGTGAATCTGAATGGAAGATAAAACGGAAAGAAATTGAAAACCAGCATTTAAAGGAATTAGCCACTATCCAGGAAAAAGAGATCAATATCAAAAATGCCTTACTATTGGCCCTGGCCATATGTTTCGGCCTCATCGTGGGCATGGCTTTTTTTATAAATAAATCCATACAGGCGAAAAAGAAACGCACAGAATCTGCTTTTAAGCAACAAATCGCGGAAACACAAATGCAGGCATTGCAGTCGCAGATGAATCCACATTTTATTTTCAACAGCCTGAACGCCATTCAGGAATGTATT
>JBDTWP010000008.1:0-48366 GCA_040006615.1 Ferruginibacter sp. | reverse complement strand
GATCGATGTTTAAAACCATTCCATGCTGTACGCCATTGCTGTTGGCCCGGCCAAAACCCAGAATCTCCAACTTGCCGTATTCATTTTTACGTCCTGCAATGGCCGCTATTTTTGTGGTGCCAATGTCAAGGCCAACGATAACGGGGTTGGTATTCACTAATCCGATATCATTTGTTGTGTTTTGTTCGTAAGTCATAGTTGTATGTTTGTTTGTGTGTGTATGTAGGAGTTTAGAGTTTACTGTTTACTGTTTACTGTTTAATGTTTACTGTTTACTGTTTACTGTTTACTGTTTACTGTTTGCCGTTTACTGTTTACCGTTTACCGTTTACTGTTTACAGTTTTCTGTTTACAGTTTTCTGTTTACAGTTTACTGTTTACTGTTTTCTGTTTGCCGTCTACCGTCTACTGTTTACTATATTATACTTGCTACCCTTTTCTATTCATTCATCTTTCCTCTTATACCAACCTTAATTGATTTTATTTTTTATATATTAAGTCAGTTTTCATCACTATAAAAGATTTTCAAATTTTAAGTCTAATTCCTTATTCTCCCGTTGGGAACCTCAATATTCATTTGTTTTTCCTTGTTTTTTAGGCAATGATTTCGGCATTAGTAGTTTTGGTTTAATTGTATCAGTATGATTTTGCTTAAGTATTGGTTTATCACTGGTATTAGCTGGCTTCTTTATAATCACCGGCTTTTTTATAACTCGTGCCGCTCTGTTTGAATCCGCCGCTCCAGGCCTGGAAATCTTACCCTGTACAGGATCTGGTAATCTTGGTTTTTCATTAGTAATGGCCTCTTGTGGTCGCGGTTCTTCAATGGTATTGCCAGATGCGCTATTATCGTCTCTTTCAATGGATTGCTGAATGATACTTTTGCTGGTTGTATTGTGTTCATTATCCTGCAGGATCGTTTGTAAAGAATCTCCGGCCATTCTTTCTGCGTTTTCGGCAATCATTTTCATTAACTGCAAAGTGCGGAGCGAATCAGCTTTTACTTCTGCCGTCCCTTTTCGCCTGGCCACTACCTGGTTGTTATACTGTACATTTATTTCACTGTATTTATTCCAACCTGCTTTTACCAACACCTCCTTATAAAATAACCGGAGCTTATCTAATTTTTCAGCAGCATTTAATGCATCGCCAAATACAACAACTGTATTGCCAAATTTGGGAATCATTTCAAAATTGCGTTGAGGAGTAATATCCACCTGGTCAATCATCGCCATATCAAATGAATCTTCCCGGATGGCCATGCTGATGGTCAAAACATCTCTCAGCAAATTGCTGTCTGCTTTTAAAAGCACTTTTTTATCTGACGGGAAATTCGTGAAGACCGGCAACCTTGCGGAAAACTTCTCACTCAACGGCAGCATGGCTGTAGAACTATCAATATAAAAAGTAGTACCCGTGGTGGTGAACACCCTGGCTACCGGTTCTCTTTCCAATACGTTTACCTGGAGTCTTTCGTTATTATCAAAGAACAGTTGTGCTTTTTTTATCCAGGTATTTTTTTGCAGCGTGGCCTCCATCACTTTTAAATCAAAAGAACCAATTGGCTTACCCACAGTCCTTCCTTCAGAAATGGAAACAATCGTATTAAGTATATCATTTTTATCTACAAAAAAATTATCGCTCACTCCTTTGATAGTGATGTCAATTCCTGAACAATGTTTCAAATCTTTTTTCTGTATGGCAGCTACCAGCAACATAACAGTGCCTGCACCTGTCGCGGTCCATAATATCGCAAGCAGCACGTTTAATATGATTTGCTTTTTTGTCATCACAGAAAAGGTGAATGGTCAATGGTGATTGGTCAACTCACTATTCAACACTCATTACTCATTACATAATATTTGTTTTATCGGATCTACTAATGTATCAATGTCTCCTGCGCCGGCAGTTATTAATACCGTCCCTTCAAAACCTTCCTCAATGTGCGCATCCTTTTCCAGCGTAAAATGCTTTAACAGGTCCGCCTTACTCATTACGATTTTATCTTCACTATGCATCCGTTCCAAAATCATTTCACTGCTTACACCTTCCATGGGCAATTCTCTCGCAGGATAGATGGGCAGGAGTATTACCTGGTCTGCAAAATCCAGTACTTCTGCAAATCCATCTGCAAGGTCTTTTGTCCTGCTAAAAAGGTGAGGCTGAAAAACCACGATGCATTTTTTAGTTCTGAACATCGCTTTTGCCGCCGTGATCAACGCCCTTAATTCTTCCGGGTGGTGGGCATAATCGTCAATATAAACCCGCTTGTCAGTCTTCAGGACAAATTCAAATCTTCTTTTTACTCCTTTGAAATCCGCAACTGCTTTTATTATTTTACTATCTTCAATTCCAACAAGGTGTGCAACCGTAATGGCTGCAATGATATTTTCAATATTGTGCTTTCCGCCCATGTTCAATACCACATCATTCAATACCCATTGCTCGCCGATTGTATTTTTAACCACTATATCAAACCGGTAACACCCGCTTTCGGTTTTAATATCGGATGAATAAATATCAGCATTGCGATTGTCCAAATGATAAGTCAGATGGCTGCCAATTGTCAGCTCCGTATTTCTTTTGAGCCCGTATTTGCTTATCAGTAATCCTGCCGGTTTTACTCTTCCCGCAAAATCAATAAATGCCTGCTCCATATTTTCAGGCGTACCATAAATATCAAGGTGGTCCGGATCCATGGCACTTATAATGGCTATATCGGGATTTAATTTCAAAAAACTTCTGTCATATTCATCCGCTTCCACAACACAAACATTATTGTCGCTTCTCCAGAAATTACTATTATAGTTTACTGCTATTCCGCCAAGAAATGCATTACAACCAAATCCGCTATGCCGAAGTAAATGACCTATCATCGTGCTGATAGTTGTTTTGCCATGAGTACCTGCTACGCAAATGTTGAATGAATTACCGGTAATAGCGCCCAACACATCACTTCTCTTAACTACTGTATAATTATTTTGCCTGTAAAAATTCAATTCCTTTTGGTCGCTGGGTAACGCCGGTGTATACACTATCAGTTGGGCAGATTTGTCAATGAATTCAATGCTATCTGCATAATGAATAGAAATCCCTTCCGCCGATAATTGCTTTGTTAATGGGGTTGATGTCTTGTCGTACCCGCTGACTGCTACTCCCAATGATTTAAAATATCTTGCCAATGCACTCATGCCGATACCACCGATTCCGAGAAAGCAGACGGCAGCCGTCCCGCCTTCCTTCACCTGGACCCGGGAACCCAAAGCCAATAATATTCTGTTATACTCTTTCATTTTACTTAGTGCCTGAATGGTGAATGGTCAATGGTGAAATCCTGACTTGCCCATTGACAATTCACGTTTCGCTTTACACTATTTTATTTACTTTATTTACCTTAAATACCTTTTATTCATTATTTCCTTTATATAGCTTTTAATCTTAATTACTACCCTATGCGATCATCATTAAAATCTCAATTGCAATTATTTCATCCGCATTCGTGATTGCTAATTTGCTGATATTTCTTTTTAATTCTTCCTGCCTTTGTTCATCTTTGGAAAGTTTGATTACGACAGGTACCAACTTAACAAAGGCTTCATTATCTTTAATCATCATTCCAGCATTTTTATTAACTAATTTTTCCGCATTTACTGTTTGATGATCTTCTGCAGCAAATGGAAATGGCACAAAGACAGCCGGTTTTTTCATTACACATAATTCCGCAATTGACATTGCACCGCTCCTGCTAATCACCACATCCGCTGCTGCATAGGCATATTCCATCTGAATTATAAAATCATTGATCCAAATATTGGATCGGCCTTCCACGACTTCTTTTCCTTTTTCTGCATAAGACTTTCCCGTTTGCCAGATCAGTTGCAGGTCATTCTTTTCAAACTCAGTTATTCGGGCAGCCAATGCTTCATTGATATTTTTTGCTCCCAGGCTTCCCCCGATTGCCAGGATCGTTTTCCTGTAAGGTTCGAGTCCAAAAAAACGGATGGCATCTTCCCTGGTAACGGTACTTTTGGAAATGCTCTCCCGCACCGGGTTACCTGAGATGATTATTTTATTTGCAGGAAAGAATTTTTCCATACCATCGATGGCAACAAAAATTTTAGAAGCTTTTTTACCCAGCATCTTATTGGACTTTCCTGCAAAAGAATTACTTTCATGGATAAAAGTTTTAATCCCTTTTGCCTGTGCAAACCGAAGGACCGGAAAACTGGAATATCCACCAACCCCAACAACAGCGGTTGGTTTGAACAAATTAAAAATTCTTCTGACCTGTAAAAAGCTTTTTACCAGTTTATAGGGCAACCCAATATTTTTTATCAAAGAACTTCTGTTAAACCCCGCAATGTCCAATCCCTCAATTCTGTATCCTGCAAGTGGTACTTTTTCCATTTCCATTTTTCCCTGTGCACCAACAAACAAAATTTCTGTTTGTGGTTTTAACCTGACGATAGCATTTGCAATAGCAATCGCTGGAAAAATATGACCACCTGTTCCGCCTCCGGCGATGATAATCCGGAGGGGGGCGGCCTCAGTAGGGTCCTCAGTTCCCCGAAGGCGGGTGCTTGTCTCTTTTATGATTATTGTTTCATTCAATTATTCTTTGAGTTGATTCAGCCCCCTGCCCCTTGGGCGGTTCTCGTCTATTCTATGGTGGTAGTTTCATTCAATTATTCAATGATTGTCACGTCGCCACCGATGTTACCCGGGGGTTCTTGTCTCTTCCATGATTGTTGTTTTATTCAATTATTGGGTGATTTTTAATTGTTATCCTTATTCACGATTAATCATACCAGGTTTCTTTTCCTGCCTAACCTGCCCCTGCAGGTGTCAGGGGCCCGGGGCTTTCCTGTTGCTCCACATTCCTTGCTACGCTTAAAATAATACCTATCGATAAGCAGGTAAAGAGAAAACTACTGCCTCCCATGCTTACTAATGGCAACGTTACCCCGGTATTAGGAAATACATTAACATTGACCCCCATATTCGCGATGGCCTGTATCACCAATGTAAAGCTCAATGCAAGTGCAAGAAAGGCACCAAAAGCAAAGGGGCATTTGCGGTACAACCTGATGCATCGAAACAAAAACAATAAATAAATAAAAACAATGAATGTACCCCCGACTAATCCATACTCTTCCAGGATGATTGCAAAAATGAAATCACTATAAGAGTGTGGTAAAAAATTTCTTGCATTACTATTACCCGGGCCCCTGCCAAACCAGCCTCCGCTTGCTATAGCGATCTTAGCCTGGTTTACCTGGTAAGACCTTTCATTTCCGTCGCCATTTGTACTGTAGACGAAAGTTTGTATACGGCTTATCCAGGTAGGCACTCTGCCGGCAGAAAATAATGCCGGTAAGTCCTTTGATTTACCTTCATCCTTATCATAATATTTTACCGCAACTAAAAACAATACCAGGATTGGTATCAATGCAATCGCGATAGTTAATAATATATGCTTGGTACTAACGCGCCCAATAAACATCAGCATAAAACTGGTGCCGGCAACCAACATGGCAGTAGATAAATTGGCGGGAGCGATCAGTAAGCAGATAATGGCTACGGGAATTATAATAGGCAAAAAGCCTTTCCTGAAATCTTTTATTACCTGTTGCTTTTTGCTTAGCTGCCTGCTCATATACATAAACAGGGCCAGCTTTGCCAGGTCAGATGTCTGGAATGTCATATTAATAACCGGTAGCTTGATCCACCTGCTGCCCTCGTTTAAAGTAGCGCCAAAAAAATAAGTATAGATCAGTAGTGGAATCGCTATCAAAAATAAGATCAGAGCTACTCTGGAATAGATAGTGTAATTAACCCTGTGCGCAAAGTATATAATGATGACACCTAAAATGGTAAATGTAAATTGCTTAAACAGGTAACTTTCGGTACTCTTACTATACTTATATGCCAAAGAGCCTGTACTGCTGTACACTACCAATAAACTCACTAGTGTAAGGATTATTACGATGGCCCATATTACACGATCGCCCTTCGTCTTTCGCACAAGGTTGCCACCCATTCCGCCTACACCCCTGAATGAAGAATTGAAAACGTTTTCAACTGTTTCGGTGGGACCAAATAATTGTTTCAATATAGATTTACCGTCTGTCATATTGACTTCGCCGTTTGAAAGAGAACACGATGAATTGCTTGTTTATTTTTATCCACTGTATTTAAATATTTTTTTGACTAGAACAACTCCCGAAGCCTCAAAAAGGCCGGGATCTACAATTCCTTTACTGCATGCTTGAATTGCAGGCCCCTGTCTTCATAATTTTTAAAAAGATCAAAACTTGCACAAGCCGGGCTCAGCAATACAATATCCCCCTTAACAGCAAAATGAAATGCCGCCCGTACGGCTTCATCCGCACTACCGGCATCCACCATCACGGAAACGAAATCACCGAATGCCTCATGAATTCTGCTGTTGTCCGTTCCCAGGCAAACAATCGCTTTTACTTTTTCTTTTACCATTTCATTTAACAGCGAATAATTATTACCCTTATCCACTCCGCCCAAAATCAATATTGTTGGCTTATCCATACTCTCTAAAGCAAACCAGGTGCTGTTTACATTCGTTGCTTTGCTGTCATTTATAAAAAGTACACCTTTAATGGAGGCTACCGGTTCCATTCTGTGTTCGAGGCTCAGAAAAGTTTGCAGGGATTCCCTGATGATTGGTTTTTTTATACCAAATAACGATGCAGCCAGGCTTGCGGCCATGCTGTTGTAGTGATTGTGCTTCCCCTTCAAGGCAAAGTCATCAATACTCATTTCCATTTCTTCGTCCTTCCATTTCAGGTACATTTTGGCGTTTCTCAGGTATGCACCCTGTGGCAGTTCTTTACTCATGGTAATTGGGTATAATGTTGATTTAATGGGATAATTAGAAATATGTAGATTCGTAATCTCATCATCCAAATTGTAAATAAATACGTCAGTTTTCCGCTGGTTTTCCACAATCCGGAATTTGCTGTTAATATAGTTTTGCAATTTGTATTCATACCTGTCTAAATGATCCTCCGTGATATTGGTTAATATGGCAATGTCCGGGCGAAAGGTTTTAATATCATCTAACTGAAAAGAGCTGATCTCCGCCACATATAAAGGCTTAGGGTCCATCGCCACCTGCCTGGCAAATGAGTAACCGATATTTCCTACCATCGCACAATCCAACCCTGCATGTTTGCAGATATGCCAGGTTAATGCCGTAGTGGTAGTTTTTCCGTTGCTTCCTGTTATTGCAATAATCTTACTATCCCCTTTATACCTGAATGCAAATTCTATTTCACTGATAATCGAAATGGTTTTCGCCCGGATTTTCATTACCATAGCATTTTTTTCAGGGATGCCAGGGCTCTTTATGACTTCATCTGTTCCAAGTATTTTTTCTTCTGAATGCATCGTCTCTTCAAACTCAATATTGCTTTGCAACAACTCTTTCCTATATAGTTCCTTAATTTCACCGCCGTCACTCACAAATACTTCATACCCCTGCTGCTTTGCCAATAAAGCAGCTCCGACACCGCTTTCGCCCGCACCCAATATGACAATTCTTTTTTTCATTCATTCATATAATACCGTCGGGCTAAGAAGTAATAAATGGTCTTTCAACAGCATAGAACTTAACAGGTCTTTTTACTATAATTCTTTATCTGCTTATTTTCCGGAACCGGTAAAAATGGTTTTTCAACAGCATCAAATTTACCGGGCACTGGTACTTTTTTTTCACCCCCTTCTCCCGACGGGTTTGGGAAGCTATCGTAATTTCAATGTCACAATCGCCATCACCACGCACAAGATGGTTACTATCCAAAAACGCACTGCTATCTTACTTTCATGGTATCCCAATTTCTGGTAATGATGATGCAGCGGGCTCATTAAAAATATCCTTCTTCCTTCACCATACTTTCGCCTGGTATATTTAAAATATGCCACCTGTAGCACCACACTCAAATTTTCTACTAAAAACACCAGGCAAAAAATCGGTATCAATAATTCTTTCCGGACGATAATGGCCAGGGCAGCAATAATACCGCCCAGTGCGAGGCTGCCGGTGTCACCCATAAAAACCTGCGCCGGGTAGGAGTTGTACCAGAGAAATCCAATACAAGCCCCAACAAAAGCCGCAATAAAAATGGACAATTCTCCCAGGTTGGGTATGTACATTATATTGAGGTATTCAGCAAACTTTATGTTGCCACTTACATAGGCAAATATGCCCAGGGAAATGCCAATGATCGCGCTTACCCCTGTAGCCAAACCATCCAATCCATCCGTAATATTTGCTCCATTACTTACTGCTGTTACTAAGAATATTACAATAATGATATAAAGCAGGGAGGTATAATCCTGAAGACTTTTGGGCAACAGTCTTGCATAATTAAATTCATGCGTTTTAACAAAAGGAATAGTGGTGATGGGCGATTTAACTTTTACAAAAAGATGCTTCCGGCCATCAATGGTCACCACATTAAAGGAATCACTCATCAATTTTTCTCCGGGTTTTAATACCGAATTTTTTACCATTGTGAAATCAGGATTATACACTTCCCTTTGAACTACCACACTTCGGTTAAAATAAAGTGTTGAGCCTACGATGATGCCCAGCATCACCTGGCCAAAAATTTTAAATCTTCCCGCTAATCCATCACTATCGCTTTTTTTATAATCAGCGCCTTTCGACTGTGCTGATCTTTTTGACCTGATCTTCAGGTAATCATCAATAAAACCGATGGTTCCCAGCCATACCGTACACAAAAACATAAGTCGTATGTAAACCTTATCCAGGTTGGCCAATAATAAAGTAGGTATCAAAATCGCCAGGATAATGATGATTCCCCCCATTGTCGGCGTTCCTTTCTTTTGCTGTTCCCCGGCCAGTCCCAGTTCTCTGACTGTTTCGCCTAATTGTCTTTTTTGGAGAAAGCGTATTAATTTTTTCCCATAAACTGTTGTAATAACCAGACTCAAAATCATTGCCAGTAACACACGGAAGGTAATAAACTGAAACAGTCCGCTTCCCGGAAACTTTGATAAAGTCCAGTGATGTGTTAACCAATCAAATAAATGATACAACATATCTAAATGTGAAAATGTGAAAATGTGAAAATGTGAAAATTTATCAATAGGTTTATTTTAGTTTTTATAAAAACTTTAATTCAAAATTTAATTTTATGATCACACATCACCCAATTCCAGATTCATTGCCGGGATTCAGCAATTACTCATTTTCAAATTTTCGAATTTGCATATTTTCTCATTCATTTTCATTTTTCTAAAAGTTCAAACATTTCCCCCAGCACTTTCTTATCATCAAAATCATATTTGATTCCATTTATATCCTGGTATTTTTCATGCCCCTTTCCCGCTACTAAAACGATGTCTGCCTTTACTGCAAGATTTACTGCCGTCTTAATTGCCTCCCTCCTATCTGCGATGGTGACATACTTTTTTCTTGACACCACATTTACGCCTGCTTCCATATCATGTAATATTTCAAGCGGGTCCTCACTGCGTGGGTTATCAGAAGTAAAAATTACCTTATCACTATACTCGCATGCTACTTCCGCCATCACGGGGCGCTTGGTTTTATCCCTGTCGCCCCCACAACCAACCACGGTAATAATGCGTTCATTTGCCTGGCTTAACTTCTTTATCGTGGCAAGTACATTTAGCAATGCATCCGGCGTGTGAGCATAGTCGACGATTCCAATTATTTTGTCATTCCTGCTAATCATATAATCGAACCTCCCCTCAGCGCCATCCAACCTGCTCAAAAGTTGCAATACGATGTTCTTATCTTCTCCCAAACAAACCGCTGCGCCAAATACCGCTAATAAATTATACCCATTAAATTCACCGATCATCCGGAAATACACATCTGTTTCATTTACTATCATGTGTAGCCCGGTAAGGCTATTATCCAGGATCTTACCTTTAAAGTCAGCCAGGGTTTTCAGGCTATAGTAATACTTTTTTGCCGACGTATTTTGCAGCATTACCATGCCGCGTTTATCATCCGCATTGCTGATGGCAAAGGCGGATGATGGAAGTGCATCAAACCAGGATTTTTTTACCCGGATATATTCGTCGAATGTCTTATGATAATCCAAATGATCGTACGTTATATTACTAAACAATGCACCTGTAAATTGTAACCCCGCTATGCGGTGCTGGTGAATAGCATGACTGCTGCATTCCATGAATACATATTCGCAACCGGCATTCATCATCGAGTGTAGTAAAGCATTTACACTAACCGCATCCGGCGTGGTATGTGTAGCCGAAATGACTGTATCACCAACCTGGTTTTGCACCGTACTGATCAAACCACATTTATACCTGAGGGCAGTAAATAGCTTCCACAATAAAGTAGCAATGGTTGTTTTCCCATTGGTGCCGGTAACTCCTACCAATTTCATTTTCAAAGAAGGCTCCCCATAAAAATTATGACTGGAATAACCTGCGGCAACTGCACTGTCTTCTACCTGTATCCACGTGATACTTTCATCCATACTTTCGGGTAAGGTTTCACAAATAACCGCTATGGCACCATTTGCAATGGCAATATCTATATACCGGTGGCCATCCACAGCAATGCCTTTCAAAGCAATAAAACAAGATCCGGAATTTACTTTGCGTGAGTCGATCTGCAAATCCCTTACCTCAATATTGGTATCACCCTTTACTGCCCGGATGCTTACTTTATATAGTATGTCCTTTAAGATCAATTTAGAAATAGTGTTACCATTTGTCCTTTTATAAATGTTGTACCTGCTAATAATGACTGGTTTAAAACTCTGCCCCTGCCACTTGCCGTTACCCTCAGCCCCTTGTTTTCCATTAAATACACGGCATCTTTCAATCCCATGCCAATCACACTGGGAATTATTAAAGCCTGCTCATTCGCGCTTACCGGTAAATTCAAAACCGCTTTATTATTTTTTATACCCATTACCCTCCAGTAGCCTCCTGTTGCTGAATCTACAAACGGTAGATTCAACCTGTAGAATATTGAATTCAATTCATTCTTCATACCATAATAATTGTATTGCATTGTATCAGTTGTTATAGGGTCCGAAAATTTCCTGGTACTTAGAAAACGCGCATAAATTTTGTCACTGATCTCTTTGAATACCTTGCCGGAAACATCCGCACCATATATCAATTTTGATTCTTTGCTATTTTGAATCACTACCGCCATTGTGTATTGAGGATGGTCAGCCGGAAAATAGCCAATGAAAGACGCCTGATAGATCTTGTTGCCTTTGTTGTAGCCCCTGTTGTCCAAAGCTGTAACGGCAGTACCTGTTTTTCCGGCAATGGAATAGGAAGAGTCGAATAAAATTTTATGACCCGTACCATGTAAACTATCCACTACAGCTCTCAGGCAATCCTTTAGCTGGGCCAGGGTTGCATCGCTGCATATTTTATCTACCAACACCCGGGGCCCGATTCTTTTTACATCTACACCAAACTCAGTAACCGCATTTACCAAATAGGGCTTCATCATTGTACCATTGTTTGCGACAGCATTGTACAACATCAGCATATGTAATGGTGTCACCAGTTCTTCGTAGCCATGTGCCATATAGGGAATGGTAGTTCTCGCCCAGCTGCGATTCGTGGGCCTTTTAATGGTGGGCTTACCCGATGACGCAGTAATATCAATACCAGTCAATGTATCTAGGCGCAAATGATGCAAATGCTCCACGAACCTGGAGGGCTCATTATGATAGTACTGGTCGGCCATCTTTGCAAAAGCTACGTTACTGCTTCTATAAAATGCTTCCTTAACAGTAATGGCACCTGTTCCAAAATGAGCATCCTTTATTCTCAATCCATAAAAAAATTTGGCACCTCCCTCACAATCCACTATCGAATTTTTGTCTACATATTTATCTTCTATCAGGCTCAATAGGGTTGCCAGCTTGAAAATCGAGCCGGGCTCGGTTGCTTTTCCAATTCCATAATTCAGGTCTTCTGCATAGGTTCCATCTGCCTGCTTGCCTAAATTTGCTATCGCCTTTATCTTGCCGGTAGCGGTTTCCATTACAATAGCGGTACCGTGCAGGGAATTATTACCCGTCATCATTTTCATCAATGCACTTTCAGCGACATCCTGCATATAGGTATCTAATGTCGTGATGATATCCTTGCCATTTTCCGGTTCTAATTCTGCCCCTTCCACAGGCATGTAAGCTCCGGCCATATAACGCATCAGGCGCTGCCCGGCTGTACCTCTTAATAAACTGTCATAACTCTGTTCAAGCCCAACATTTAACCTGGCCTTATCCCTTGATAAACCAATCGTTCTGTTGGCCAGTAATACATAAGGATTTATTCGTCTATCACGGGTGTCAATGATAAAGCCACTTTTATTTCTTCCTTGTCTTACTAAAGGGAAATCACGTAACCGGGCATATTCTACAAAAGAAATTTTCTTCTTCAAAGTATAATACCTGTCCTTGTTTTTGTAGGCCAACTGCAATTCTTTGCGGTAATCCGCCTTCTTTTTATCGCCGAAAAGATCTGCCATGCAAATACTTAATGAATCGACATTGTCCTTAAATCGTTTACCATTCTTTTCTCTAAGACCCTCAGCCCCAAAATCAACATATACATCAAAAATAGGAATGGAGGTACTTAACATATTTCCATCTTCGCTGAAGATAGTTCCCCTTTCCGCTATCAGAGGTACATATTTTAAATGCAAACTATCGCCCATACTTTGCCAAAATGCCCCCTCCACCTGCTGAATATAAAATGCCCTGCCCAAAACAACTGCCCCCAGTAATACTATCCCTAAAAAGCAGAGATAAACCCGCCACAATATGTCTTTTTTTATATCCAAAGGTGAATTTGAAAATTTGAAAATTTGAAAATTGCTCAATTAGGCCTGCATTTCATTTTCACATTGAGTCATTGAGCAATTTTCACATTATTTCGGTGATAACAAAACAGGCGCGGTTGTTAATTCTTTCAAACCTAGCGGCTCCACAGCTTTTATCAACTCACTCGCCTTACTTCTAAAAATCACTTCGCTTTTTATTGTTTTGAATTCGTATTCCAACTCTTTAATATGTTTTTCAGTAGCACTTATTTTTCTTGTCAGTTTGTCGGCATGATGTCCGTTATAGATATATATAACAGCTAACACCGATAAAAACAGGAAAAACGGAATATTCCGGACAACCCATTTATGACCCAGGAACTTCTTCCAGTATAGCTTTGGAGCTTTAGGCTGTTCTTTTTGTATGTTTATGTCTTGAACCATTTTTTATATAAAATATTACATGACTGATCCCCCGATAACTGCCAGCCGGCCGACTAGTAATTCAGGCGTGATGACCCGGTCGCGCTGCTCTTATTTCTTTCAGCTTTTCAACTATTTTTTTTCTGCTATTCTCAACTTTGCGCTTCTTGCTCTCTTATTTTGTCCGGTTTCTGTTCTCCCCGGCAATATTGGTTTTTTAGTAATGATATTAAATGGGTTTTCCGGTCTTCCACCATATACTTCATCCAACACTTCTGCAGAAAAACCGCCCGTCTTAAAAAAGTTTTTTACAATCCTGTCTTCCAGTGAATGGAAGGTTATAATTGCCATACGTCCACCGGATTTCAGTATTGAAGGAGTTTGTTGCAAAAGCTCTTTTAATGCACTTAATTCATCATTCACTTCTATTCGCAAGGCCTGGAATACCTGGGCAAAGTATTTTTGCGGATTCCCTTTCACCACTGATTGTACTGACTGCTTAAATTCATTGATCGTTTTGATTGGCATCAGCGTTCTTTGCTGAACAATTGTCCTTGCCAAAGTTTTCGCATTGGTCACCTCCCCATATTGTTCCAGCATTTTATGCAACTGCTGTTCTGTAAAATTTTTTATTATACCTGCTGCTGTTGTTGTTTGCCGCTGGTCCATGCGCATATCAAGCGCCGCATCAAACCGAATGGAAAATCCTCTTATCGCCTCATCAAACTGGTGACTTGATACTCCAAGATCCGCCAGAATGCCATCGACCTGTGCTATTTTGTGCAGGCGCAGGAAACGTTGCAGGTGTCGGAAATTCTGCGATACAAAAATCACCCGCTTATCCTGCGGCAGGTTTTTTCGTGCATCCTCATCCTGGTCAAATGCAAGCAGCTTTCCCTGTTCGTTTAAATGTTGCAATAGGGTACGACTATGTCCCCCACCTCCAAAAGTGCAATCCACATAAACGCCGTCAGCTTTAATATTTAAACCTTCAATAGCTTCCTTTAGTAATACCGGTGTATGATAGCTATCGGTTTGATCGGTTGATGAGTTGATGGATAATTCGCTTTCGGTATGAGGCGTATTTTTCAATATGTCAACTTTTCAACTTTTCATTATTTTTATTCATTACTTCATTCGCCAATTCACTATAAGACTCCGGTGAAAAAGATTCAAAGAACTTTGTATAGTTGGTTTTATCCCAGATTTCAATTTTATCTACTGCCGATACGAGCACCACATCCTTTTCCAAACCCGCATATTCCATTAATGTCCTGGGTATTAATAACCTGCCTGCAGTATCCAATTCCAAATGGGTGGCTCCATTCAGGAAATAGCGACGGAACTGTCTTACTTTAGGATCAAATTCGTTCAACTTGCTGACATCTGAAAAAATAGGTTCCCAGCTTTTGATGGGATATAATGTAAGGCAGGTTTCAATTCCCCGGTTAATAACAAATTGGCCTGCCCCCTCTTCTGCCAATTGCTTCTTAAAACCGGCAGGTAAAAGGAAGCGCCCTTTGGCATCCATTGTAACCTCATATTCGCCCAGAAAACCAATCATTTACAAGCATTTATACAGCTTAAAAAAAATATTACCACAAAATAACACTTTTTCCCACTTCTTCATCAAAAATGATGTAAACATTTTTATCCACACCACTAATAATACCTAATATGCTCGTTTTGAACGGTTTTTGACCGATTTAAGGGGTGAATAAACTGTGAATAGTGCTGTATAACCTGTGAATTGACGAATTCGGTTAGAAACCTAAGTGGATGGTGGGATAGGGATTCTTCATTTTGATGGAAACATTGGTTTTATCAGCCGTGGCGAATAATGGCTTACCGGATGTAAAAAATAAAGGGAAAATATCGATGATCAGGGAAATCTTAACTATGCAAAAGACCAGGAGTAATTAAGGTTTGGTCAATGGAAAGCTTAGCAAAAAAGCGCTTCCTTTTCCGGGAACACTTTCTACTTTTATTGTGCCATGGTGCGCATCAACCATCGTTTTTACATAACTTAATCCAAGGCCAAATCCTTTTACATTGTGAAGATTTCCGGTATGCGCACGGTAAAATTTTTCGAAAATGCGGTTAGCAGTTTCCTTATTCATCCCGATGCCGTTATCTTCAATCTTAATTTTTAGTTGATTACCAGTTGCTTGTGTACAAATTTTTATAAAGAGATTATCTTTTGAATATTTCACTGCATTATCAAGCAGGTTACTTATGAGGTTTGTAAAATGTACTTCATCTGCCAAAACAAGGTCTTTTGCAGCTCCAAGACTTACTTCCAAACGCCCTTGTATCTGGTCTACCTGGAGATTAATATTATTTACGGCACTGGTTATTAAATCGTGGGCATGTAGTTTTTTCAGATTAAGCTGAACCTCCTGTTTATCAAGCAAGGCAGCCTGCAGTATGGTTTCCACCTGCTTATTCATCCTTTTATTTTCTTCTTTGATGATGCCGGTAAAATAATTAATCTTTTCCCTGTCATTGATTACTTTTTCATTTTTTAAAGCATCCACGGCCAGTGAAATAGTTGCCAACGGGGTCTTAAATTCATGTGTCATATTATTTATGAAATCAGATTTTATCTCACTCAGCTTTTTTTGTTTCAACAAGGCTCTTACGGTAAGAAAGAAAGCTGTTATGATGATGACTGTAAATATGACTGCACCGATAATAAACCAGGTCATCGATCTCCAAATCAGTTTTTTAGCATGTGGCACAGTAATAATCAATACTTCCTGGGGAGATATACCCTCAGAAAGGCTGCCCCCCGGAGACTCCAGCTGAATCACGTGCAGCCGGTTATTGGCAGAATCAGCATATAATTTATAAAAGTTTTCAGATTGGATTTCATCGCCGATCAGCGAAGTCGGGCTAATGGCAAACTCAAAAGGTATTTTTTGAAGGTTTTGTTTATCAAAAGCCTTTCTAATGATAGTACGAATATCTTCGCTTGAATATTTCTGCGTAATAGTAGGCTTAAAGATTTCAAGCTGCAGCTTTTCACTTGGAAAGAGTGGCTCATTTTTTCTCCTCATTGGCATTAAATTGCCCTTTTCTTCCATCAGGTCTTTTGCAGCCTGGAATGTAGCCATGCTGACATGTTCATAAAATTTTTGCTCCTCGGATTCCAGGGAGCCCTTTATCCATAGAATCTGGAAAAAAATAATTCCAAGTAACGAAAGCAAAATAAGTATAGAAATAATAGGAAAAATTCTCTTCATTCGTATAAATGTAAATCAATAATGATCGCTAAAATAGCATAAAGACACGAAAGGATAAATTTAACGAAGGTTTGGAACTAAATTACTTTGAAAAAAAAAGTTTGCACAATATTAGCACTACAAAGAATAATCTATTATTTTAGGTTTATGATTTCACCCGCTACCGGAATATTATTAATTGCAGACCCCTTTTTAAAGGACCCTCACTTTATGAGGACGGTCGTATTTATATGTGAACATCAAAACGAAGGGAGTTTTGGATTTGTTTTAAACAAACAATATGAACTTACACTGGATGAACTGATAACGAGCTTTGAAGGGTTTCCGATCCCGGTCTATTATGGAGGACCTGTACAGGTGGATACCATACACTTCCTTCACCAATATCCTGAATTGATACCAGGTGGCCAGGAAGTTTTGAAAGGAGTTTATTGGGGAGGTGATTTTGAGATGGTAACCAAACTGGTGAAAGACAATGAAATTGATTTTAATAAGATCCGGTTTTTCCTAGGTTATAGTGGCTGGAGCGATGGACAATTGAACGATGAATTAAAGGAAAAAACCTGGTTAACAGTATCGGCTACACGAAAATTAATCTTTCACCCTTCTCCTGATGAAATATGGAAAGACAGCCTGAAACACCTGGGAGGAGATTATGAAATGATGATAAACTTTCCCATTGACCCGCAGTTAAACTGACCGGTGAATGGTGAATGGTGAAAAAAAGCCGGTTGCCCATTGACCATTGACACTAACCATTGACTATTCACCCTAATTGCTTTATTACCTCCACAAAAATACTACTCAGTTTTTTATCAGCTTTACCTGCCACCGCTATTATTTCAGTTATATCCACCGGATGTAAATTATCAGGATCACATTCATCTGTAATAACACTTACTGCTGCACAGGGTAAGCCCACCTGGTTGGCCACAATTACTTCGGGTACTGTGCTCATGCCTACCATGTCCGCCCCTGCGGCTTTCAGGTATTTATATTCCGCCCTTGTTTCCAAATTTGGGCCATTAACAGCAACATATACGCCCCGGTTCATTTGTATGCCAAGCGTTGCTGCAGCTAAATATAATTTTTCATTTATCGAGGGATCATAAGGACAACTCATATCAGGGAATCTTGGGCCAAAAGCATTATCTGTAAGTCCGCGTAAAGGGTTTTCACTTTGGGTATTGATATGATCTTCAATAATAACCAGGTCACCCTTTTTAAAATTCAGATTAATCCCCCCTGCAGCATTACTCAATAATAACTGCTTTACTCCTAACATTTTCATCAGCCTCACCGGAAAAGTGATTTGCTGCATACTATATCCCTCATAGTAATGAAACCTGCCCTGCATGGCAATAAGGGTTGTGTCACCAATCCTGCCCAATATCAAATTGCCCTTATGAAACTCGACCGTACTGACAGGAAAATGGGGTATTTCATGATAGGGTATTATTTTCTCTATCTCTATATGATTCACGAAGTCACCTAAACCCGTGCCCAATACCACCCCTGCTGTTGCCTTATTAAAACCAGCGCCGGTAAGAAAGGCATTTGATTCGTATAAATTATCCAGGACCTGCTTCATGATTAGTTAGTTGTTGAATAGTGATTTGGAATAGGATTACCATAGCATCTTTATTTATTTTAATTACGTAATTTCAGGAAAATATTGGTATTGAAATCCAGATCATCAATATATTCCTTTAAAATTACGATCGGGGGTTCTTTTCAAACTACTGTAAAACTAAATTAACGCTTATGAATAAAAATTATTATAATGCAGATGACCTGGGTAAATTTGGTAATATTGGAGAATTTCAAAAGGAAGTTGCCGATAAATTTTTTGGGTGGTATAACGAAGTATTTAAAGACAACGCCTTAAGTGCAAAAGAAAAATCCCTGATTGCTTTGGCTGTATCTCACGCGGTACAATGCCCGTATTGTATTGATGCATATAGCAGTGACGCTTATGAAAAAGGATACAGTGAGGCACAGATGATGGAAGCCGTCCATGTGGCAGCGGCTATACGCGGAGGCGCCACGCTGGTGCATGGTGTACAGATGATGAATAAGGTGAAGGAGATTGCGATGTAGGAAAATCCCCGTTCGCTGCCGTGGTGAAGAACCTGGAACGGGTTAGAAGAATTTAATAAATAGCGTTTTAATTTTAATAGTATGTTATTTATAAAAAAAGGCCCTGGCCCCGGCAAGAACGAATGAAGAAAATAAAGAAGGCAGAAACCTGGGTTCTCCGCCGCCGCGGAGAAAGGGGGCCTTGAAATCACTTAAAGCACAACATAGTATTCTTGCAGATGCACAAGAGCAAATAGCCATATTAGAACATGGCGCAAATCATGATGACAAATTCAGGCTGATACCATTCCAGCAAAAGCTTGATGGCATAGGTTTATATCCGTTAAGTCCGACAGGTATAGAAATTTTCCAGGTTAATATTGGTAAAATGTGCAACCAGGTTTGTAAACACTGCCATGTGGATGCTGGCCCCGACCGTAAAGAGATCATGAGCAGGGAAACGATGCAGGAATGCCTGGCAGTTTTGAAAAACTACCCCCAATTAAGAATTGTTGACCTTACAGGCGGTGCGCCCGAACTCAATCCTGGCTTCAGATGGTTTGTAAAAGAAATAAAAAAACTGGGCAGACATATTATTGTGAGGTGTAATCTCACTATTATTTTAGCCAGCAAGCGTTTCAATGATCTGCCTGTTTTTTTCAGGCAACATGCTATTGAAGTTGTATCTTCTTTGCCATCATACACAGCAGACAGAACCAACCGGCAACGTGGAGACGGCGTATTTGAAGACAGCATCAAAGCCTTGCTAATGCTCAATGCTGCAGGTTATGGCAAGGAAGGTACCGGGCTGATACTGAATCTTGTTTATAATCCGGCAGGCGCCTTTTTACCTCCTTCACAAACAATGCTGGAACAGGAATTCAAAGCCGAACTGATGAAACACTTTTGTATTTCCTTTAACCGGTTATTTGTCATTACCAATATGCCGATCAGCAGGTACCTCGATTATTTATTGCAAAGCGGCAACTACGAAAAGTATATGGAGAAACTGACATCAGCATTTAATCCGGCCGCAGCAAAGGGAGTAATGTGCAGGAATACCATATCAGTAGGTTGGGATGGATTTTTATATGACTGCGATTTTAACCAGATGCTTGATATGAAAGTAGCCTGTAAAAATACTGCCCATATTACTCAATTTAATTTAGATATACTTAATAAAAGGGAGATTGTGGTAAATCAACATTGTTATGGATGCACAGCAGGTTCGGGTAGTAGTTGTGGAGGGGCTGTGGCCCCTTAAATCTCCCAGGGGACATTTGTACCCGTTTGATGTCCGGTATCATTCCGAACAGGCCAGGCAAAGTACCATTCTTCATACTTACTATTTATGGAAATGGTAGCAGTATGTCCGAAAAGCCGATTCCTGGTTGTTGAAGGTCAGTTGTAATCTTTGCACCTGTTTTTACCAATGGGCGTTTATATTTTATTACCTTGAATAAATGTTATACGGATTTGTAAAAATTATTGCAAGGGTTGCCATAAAATTCTATTGCCGTGATCTGCGCCTGAATAAAAAAGAACTATTAAATTGTGATGGGCCATTGATGCTGGCTGTTAACCACCCCAATTCATTCCTGGATGCAATTATCCTGTGCACCATCTTTGACAAACCTGTTTATTCGCTGGCAAGAGGGGACGCGTTTAACGGCAAACAGATTACAAACATATTATTATCCCTAAAACTCTTACCTGTGTACCGTGTAAGCGAAGGTGTGGAAAACCTCGAAGAGAATTATAAGACATTTGACCATTGCAAGGAAATTTTTAAACAAAATGGCGTTGTATTGATTTTCAGTGAAGGAAAATGTATAAATGAATGGCATTTGCGTCCCTTAAAGAAAGGAACAGCCAGGCTGGCCATCAGCAGTTGGGCCGACGGTATTCCTTTGAAAGTTTTACCGGTTGGCATCAATTATAGTTCATTCGAAACATTTGGCAAAAACATCCGAATGTTTTTTGGTGAATTTATAACGGGAAATGATATTGAATTGAAAGATGGCCTGGGCAAATCGATACAGGCTTTCAATTCAAATCTTCAAAAGCAATTAGCACCCTTTGTATTGGAGATCGATAAAAAAGACAAAGGAAAACTACGGGACAGTTTTTATGTTCACCAGCCGGCATGGAAGAGAGTAGTGCTTTTTCTGCCTTCGCTGGCCGGTTGGCTATTGCATGCTCCTTTATATTACCCGGTAAAAAAATTTGTGACCAAAAAAACGAACAGTACAGATCATTTTGATTCAGTCGTAATAGCCTTGTTATTTTTGGCTTACCCCATATATGCCGGTATTATTACACTTCTTGTATTTGTATACAGCGGCCAATTTTATTCTTTTTTGTTACTGCTTATTTTTCCGGGTACTGCCTGGGCACATTTGCAATTGAAAAAACAATTTGAATGAAGTTGTCAATTGTATTGAAATTAGCTGCTAACCGAAAGAAAATTAACAACATGTTGTTAGTGTGGTTTGTGGGGACACAAACCACGGCCCAGCCTCGGTCGTGCCGCACCAACCGAAATCAGGAGCAACAATTTGGGATGCACCCTATTCAATTTCAGACACCCGGTTTGATTAAATCAAATAGTGGGTATGGTGAGACATGTTTAATCACTAATTCGTGTAATTCGTGCATAAAATTCGTGTAATTAATTCACTTAACATTACACGAGTTTGTATTTTGATCCCTTTAATGCAATCAGGGTTATAACAGCTGAAAGGAACAGGGAACCTGACATAAAAATATAGGAGGCGCCGAATCCATGTGTGGTACCATTTAAATAGCCCACGATATAAACACCGGCAAATGACCCAAGGGCACCAAAACTATTGATCAACGCAATTGCGCCCCCGGCAACGTTTCGAGGTAAGATTTCTGTAATAATCGCGAAGAATGGACCATAAGGGGCATACATCGCACCACCGGCAATAATCAGCAATACAAATGACAGCCAGAAGTTGGTGGTCCCAATCAGGTACGAGCTATAAAACGCGATAGCCCCAATTAAAAGGAAGGGCCAGACAAATGCTTTTCTGTTTAATGTTTTATCAGAGAAATAGGAAACCCCTATCATACCGATAATTGCTAAAACATAGGGGACGGAAGAAAGCCACCCGGTCTTTACGATATTCATGCCCTGGCCCGCTTTAAGAATTGTAGGAAGCCACATTACAAAACCATACACGCCGATACTCCATAAAGCATATTGAAATGAAAGCAAAATAACCGTTCCGGATCTAAATGCGGCCGCATAGTTTTTAACAGGTTTAATGCCCTGCTGTTCCTGTCCTAGTTGTTCGTCCAAATCTTTTTTTTCTGCTTCTGTTAACCATTTGGCATTTTTGGGCGCATCTTCTACCAGCCTCCACCAGAAAAATGCCCAAACAATTGCCGGCAATCCCTCCCAAATAAACATCCAACGCCAGCCGACAGATCTAATTAAATAGCCGGACAAGATGGACATCCAAAGTAATGTAACAGGATTACCGAGGATTAAAAATGTATTCGCCCTTGAACGTTCTGATTTTGTAAACCACCGGCTTAAAAATACGAGCATAGCAGGCATGACTGCACTTTCTACAACGCCGAGCATGAACCGGATAACTTTCAGGAAATCTATATTGCTAACCATGCCTGTGGCCATCGCCAGTGCACCCCATGCAATCAGTGACCAAAATATTAATTTCTTGGCGCTTCTGTTGGCAGCATATAATGTACCGGGAATTTGAAAAAAGAAATAGCCCAGGAAAAAAAGCGATCCTAGTAAGGATGATACGGATGGGGTAATGTTTAAATCTTTAGCCATGTCGCCTGCTGCCGCAAATCCAAAATTCGCGCGGTCAAGGTAAGCAAGACTATAGGTGATAAAAGCTATCGGGATCAGGCGATACCAACGCTGCCTGGCAATTGTTTTTCCCATGATTAACTAACTTTAATTTGATCTTTATGGAATTAATTTAACATTTTACCCCTTATCACCAGGTTCTTTTACTCATTACTTTATCAAGCTCAGCCCTGGTCATCTTTCCAAGTTCAGGATGCTGATCAAGCCATTTAAGAAACTCAGTCTTAATTTCATCTGTCCATTGACTATCTATCTGACCGGTTGTATAACGAGCTGATTTCACCATTTCAAATCCGAACTTATCTTTCCGGATAACAAATTCTGCTGTACTGATAACCTGTTCTGCCAGGTGGGCCGGCACAAAAAGAACTCCTTCCCGCCTTGCTATCACCAGGTCTCCGGGCAATACCATTACATTGCCTATTCGTATTGGTGTATTGAGTCCCATTAATAGCATTTCCTCCAGGAAAGAAGGATGAAAATCCCGTACAAAAGCATTAAAACCATTTATTTCCTGTATTTCCTGCAGGTCTCTCGAGGCGCCATTAAATACAACTCCATTACCGGATTTACTAAAAATTGAAGTAGCCAAAGTAGAACCCATTAGGGTGCCCCCGCCAATCTTTCCAAATCCGTCAGCTACATACACATCACCCTTTACAAGTGTTTCGATTGGCCATGAATTGGTATTACCCCTCCTTCCATCTTTTGTATTTCCCCGGGATTTAATATTTTTCTCCACGTCAGGCCGGCTCGGCATAAACATAGCGGTTACCGCACGGCCAATTACAGGGACATCTTCTTTTACCATTTTCCAACCTCCTTCAAACTGGTTAACATAACCCTCATTTTTCAGAACAGTCCAGGCGTCATCAATATTGATATACCTGGCCCTTTCCAGCAATACATCAGGAATTTTAGGACGGCCATCCGGAAACCTGTCACCTTTCCACTCCGCTGTCAGGAAAATCAATTCTTCTTTTGGAATGGTTTGTGATAATAACAGATTTTTATAACAAAGGCAAAAAAGAATTGACAATAAAATGACGAATTTCAATTTCATTTTGGTGGTTTTTAAATATAATGTCTTTTCCTGGTAATTGGCATATTCATTCAATTGAGCAATTGAGCAATTGAGCAATTGAGCAATTGAGTCATTGAGCAATTGAGCAATTGAGCAATTATTCTAATGGCCTTCTTTTTTCAAATAATCCTCTATATCCTTTTCAGTTATTGCCAGCTTCTTTGGGTATTTGGCAATCCAGGCCCTGAATTCATTCTTAATTTCATCAGACCAATCACCATGTACCTGGCCTGAAGGATATTTACCCTGTTGCAGCAATAATCTCTCAAATTCGTCACGCAGGCCGGTCATTTCAGAAGCTGAAACCAATTCCTCTACCAGGTAAGCAGGTATGAACACCACTCCGTACTCGTTGGCAAAGACAATATCGCCCGGAAATACCGTAACCTGCCCTATACGGATAGGAGCATTGATTGCAGTAGGTGTCATGTCTTTTATGTATGAAGGGTCTTGTCCTTTTACCCAGGCATTAAAACCTTTGGTATCTCTTAATTCCTGCATATCTCTTACCGAACCGTAAAATATTACACCCTTGCCAGTTTTGCCATAAATAGCATTACCCAGGCTTGATCCAATTAAGGTACCGTCTTTAACCTTGCCAAAACCATCTGCCACATAAATATCCCCTTTGGTTAAAATATCAATTGGCCAGATATTGATTCCTCCTTTTTGCGACCGCCCTTCAGCTTTTCCCAATGTTCTTATTAAAGTGTCCAGGTCGGGTCTTGAAGGCATAAATTGAGCTGTTACGGCACGCCCCACCATGGTCTCGCCGGGTTTAAGAATAATCCAGTCCTTTTCAACCTGGTTACGAAATCCCTTACGCCCCAGGAATCCCCAAATTTGTTCAAGGGTTGCTTCCTTCAAACGCTCCAGGACCAAATCAGGTACCCTGGGACGCCCATCCGGAAAACGTTCACCCTTCCATTCAGGCGTTAAAGCCTTAATGTAATCAGGCGATACACCGATATGTTGCCCATGGGTAAAAAATGCACCTAAAACAAATGCAATAATGAACGCTGTTTTTTTGGTCATAACGAAGTTTATGAATTTTTAGAATGAATATAGAATGTTTTATAATGAAATCATGAATTTTAATATCTGCCGTAGAAAAAATCACTAATAATTATTTGGTACATTGTTCATTACCTGGGTTAATAGTGCCGGTTTGCTGCAATCATAAAGGGCAAAAAACTAAGTTGGCTTAGCAATGTCCCGGGCTCAAGTGCTATTACGGTTCCTGAAGTGCACGCCTTTTGGGAAAGGCTTAATCCTTAGGAACCACTACTTATTGCCTGCATGAGCCCGCGCATATAACCAAATGCGAATAAAGATCCAATGTTGCTGTAACCGGGATTTTCGTTACTGTCTCCTGCCATGGTCGGCACATGGTCCGGTCTTATGGGTCCCCTGAATCCAATATCAAAATAAGCCTTCATCGCCGCATACATATCTATCTGCCCTTCGTCGTGAAATGTTTCTTCAAATTTTAATTTACCACCCCTTACGTTACGGAAATGGACAAAATGAATCAGGCCGCGTTTTCCAAAGTCTTTGACAATAGTTGGTATGTCGGCACCCATCAGGGAAAAATTTCCCTGGCACATCGTAATGCCGTTGCTCGGGCTTTTAACAATATTAACCATCCGGTTAAAATTTTCTACAGTTGTCATGATACGTGAGATACCCTTAATGCTGTCTACCTGCGGGTCATCGGGGTGCATTGCCAGCTTCATGCCTATTTTCTCGGCTTCCGGAATAACCGCTTTCAGGAAATATTCAAGGTTTTTCCAAAGTTCTTCTTTAGTAACTACGCCATACTCCGTATTTGGTAAATTCTTCACCTCTTCATAATCAAAAGCAGTAACCAATGCTCCACCTCGTCCAGGTTGATCCTTCCTCGTCCGGTACCAGCTTATCACCGGCATCCAGTTGTAACAAATAATATTAATACCTGCATGCTCTTTCAGGTTTTTCATAAAGGTAATGAAGTTGGCTATTTCCTCATCCTTTCCGGCCAGGCCAAGTTTTGTTTTTGTTCCCAATGACGCCGGACCTTCAATTACATTCAGTTTTAACCCTACTTTCTCCCAGGCTTCTTTATTTGCTGTCATGGCTTTTATATCCCAGGGCTTTGCATCCGTTAATCCACTTAGCTGGGGATTGATCCCTCCTACGGCCCCCAGGACATCCATCTGCTTCATAAAAGCTATCCTGCGTTCATCCATGCCATAGAAATAAGCTTCGCTCATTTGCATACCGGCATCTTTTGCCAAAGCAGAAAGGTTCTCTTTTGAACTTTTCCTGGTAACCAGGTGTGGCGGAGACATAATTACTGAACCAGGGCCTCCAATAGAAAGCGCTGATGCCAATGCAGCACCCTTAATTATGAAATCCCTGCGATTATTTTTCATGGCTATTTGCTAATGTGCTAATTAGCTAATGTGCTAATTTATTAACTTGACTGCAAAATACAAAATGTTGAAACGATTTAATACTTTAGGCTGGCAATCATTGAAGTTGTTGCTTTTTAAAACATGCAAAAACAGAAAAACTATTACCGGAAAACCGGCATGTACTTCAATAATCAACTTTGGCTTTTCCCGCAATTAGTTTTTTTGAGGTAAAGCATTTAACTTTATCAGTAAGGAATCAAATATTCAAAATCAATTTTATTATGAAAATACAATCAATTTTTAAAAGGCTTTTTGCTTTATTCACCGTAATGCTTGTTTCATTAAATATATTATTAGCCCAGGAAATAGGGCTGCAACTCTACAGTTTGCGAAATGAATTTAAAACCGATGTTCCGGGCACCCTTGCAAAAATTAAAGAATGGAAAATAAAGCAAATAGAAGGTGGAGGTACTTATGGCCTTCCTGTTGAGGAATATAAAAAATTGTTGAAACAAAATAATTTGGAGATGGTAAGTTATGGTGTCGGATTTGAAGAATTAGAAAAAGATCCACAGGCAGTAATAGATAAAGCGAAAGCTTTCGGATCAAAGTTTATCATGTGCGCCTGGGTTCCTCACAAGGAGGGCGAATTTACAAAGGATGATTTAAAAAAAGCGATCGAAGTCTTTAGCGCAGCCGGAAAACTCATGCATGAAAACGGAATGAAATTATGTTACCATCCTCATGGTTATGAATTCAGACCCTTTGAAGGCGGCACAATGTTCGACTATATGGTAAAGAACACCAATCCCATGTATGTTAACTTTGAAATGGATGTATATTGGGTTAAACATCCCGGGCAGGATCCGGTTGCCCTGCTTAAAAAATATCCAACCCGTTTCCTGATGTTGCATTTGAAAGACAGGCAACCGGGAACTGAAGGAAACCAGGACGGCCGTGCAGCCGATGAAACAAATGTGGTTTTGGGAAAAGGTGATGTTGGCATAGCTGCCATCATGAAGCAAGCTAAGAAAATAGGAATCAAATACTACTTTATTGAAGACGAGTCCCCAAAGGCGGTGGAACAAATACCACAAAGCCTTGACTTTCTTCACAAACTTAAATAAACCTGGCAGCGACATTCATAAAAGTTTTGCTTCAGTAAATGCAACGATCCGGCTTTGAAAGTTGTCAATAATCATAGATACTTACATTCCGAAAACTATAATGGTGAAAGGTCAATGCCAATGGTGAAATAACCAGGCACCGGACTTAAAGTGAAGGATGATGGTCGTTTATGATAAAAAAAACGACACCCGTAAAAAATTCTACGGGCATCGCTCATGATTTTTTAAGTAATTAAATGTTATTCTGCAAATACTTTTTCAGTTATCTTTTTATTATCCTGGCTTGTAAACTCAATGATGTAGATACCTTTTGCCGGGCGGGTGTTTAGCTCCAGGGTTTCTATACTATTGCCTGTAGTGTGCACTACTTCTTTTGTACAGATCACCTGTCCCAGGCAATTAAGCAGCCTGAGGCCATACATGCCGGCGGGCATATTTATCAATCGAAAAGTTATTGCACCTCCGGTTATAAATCCGGATTTTAATTTGATCTGCTCTTTCCCCTTCCCTATATTTACTTTCACTACTGAACTATAATGTATTTCCCCGTTCACTCCCACAATTTTCACCCGGTAATAATTATTACCCTCCTGCGCATTCGCATCCAGCCAGTTATATGCACCCTGGCTATTGCCTGTTGCTATTAAGGTAGCTGACCATTTAAAGCCAGTCCCACCGCCCGACATTTCCACTTCATATTGCTTTATACCCAATTCATTTTCTACCTTCCATTCAACTTTCACAGCATCTTTTTGCTGCCAGGCTTTTATAGTCCTAATTGTTACCGGCAGGGTCGATACCGGCCTAAACACCATCCGGAACCTGTCTGGTGCGTATGAACCGGATTCTCCGGAAATTGTAAAGCTAATGATGGAAGCTCCGTTTGGTTCTACGGGCCGACTGGTGTGCAAATAATTATCTTCTAAAAACCCATTCAAACCCGTATTTTCAAAACCTGTGGCTTTGAATTCCAGGTTGTAATCTTTTACCTTCATCTGGATCATCCTGTAATAGATAGTGTCTGCAATCGTAACCGGCTGCCTTCTTTCCACTACCAACTGCTGACCATTTCGCTGGGTTGAAAAGCTCTCTGCAATGTTGCTTAATTTTACAGCGTCCATATTATCAACAGCATTTGAATACGCATCTCCAAAACTGTTCAGTACCCCGTCAACTATGGAGGTTGTACCGTCAGAATTTACCGAGTAGAGATTTGTAGCCATCTTTACTACGCCGGGCACATTCTGCGGGCGATTTACATTATCACTCCCTGCATTTTTCTTGTCCGTCTCTTTTACAACCAGGCTTCCTGGCGTTGCCTGGTCGTTTGTGCGCGCATAAAATGAGGAGCCCGATTGAATATACTGGCTTATTGAACTTACAGGAGGAGGAGTAATGTCATATACAGATCCATCCCAACTAATGTTTACTACACCACCCACCCCATTGCTCCCCGTGATCTTTGGATCCCATATATAAAAATTATCCTGGATATTCGTTGAATTTGATTTGCCAATTTGATTCAGATCAATTGGGGAAGCATATGGATTACCAAGTATGGTAAAGCCTGTAGCTGCCACATTAAAATGCTGGTCACCCATTCTTATATTTCCCAATGATCTTAAAATAGTATTGGTGGCGGGTGCATTTACTCCCTGCGAAAGGTCAATACTCCTGTCTCCCCTAACAAATAACATATAGGCTGCATAGTCAGATATGGGAATGTTTGTACTGGGTAAAATAACCCATTTATTCGTAATAGCATTGTACCCCTTTATTGATGGATTATTATTTATACCAACATCAAATCCGGAATCAGGAGCATTGCCCAATGTAATATGTGTGCCGTACCCCGAGGCAGGGTTCACGTTACCTGAATAATTTAAAGTGGTATTGTTTACCCCTTCCTGCCAGGCATCATGGATAGTTTGCGGACCCGACACATTGACCGGTGATGTTATGAACCGCCATGAACGATGAGCGGGAATAAAACGTTCCACAGTTACTTTACCAATGATATAACTGCCTCTCCCGGAGTCGATGCCGGCTGTTCCAGCAGCATCACTTTTCAGCACCAGGTTGTCATTAGTGGTTAATACCCCTTTAGCTGGTTTATATATTCCCCGTAATGTTACCTTATTGCCAGTGCCCGCTACAATTATTGCCCCTGAATCATTGTTTAGCGTCAGGTTTTTTACAACCATTAAGCCTGATAAAACCTGTGGTGCTGTGCCAGCCAGGGTTATACTTCCTATGGTTGCATCCATAGTACCGTTGCTTCTCACATTTCCAAATACA
The DNA here is from genome assembly GCA_040006615.1 of Ferruginibacter sp. Classification (GTDB taxonomy): domain Bacteria; phylum Bacteroidota; class Bacteroidia; order Chitinophagales; family Chitinophagaceae; genus Ferruginibacter. The sequence goes on along the minus strand of JBDTWP010000008.1, from coordinate 18,990 downwards.
GTTAGTGAATGAATGCCGGTCTTAATTGTCATATTATTGCTTAATATGATTGAATCACAGGCAGCATCTGCAAATAATTCAGGCTGGTTTATCTGGGGATAAATTACTGCATCCAACCCTGCTGCAGGAGAAAATTTATAACTCCAGTTGGTACTATCAGCCCAATCTGTGCCTGTTGCCCCGCTCCAGGTTGGCATCAAAACTACGGCGCCAATATTTATATCATCCTGCCTGTCAAAAATTCGCGCATTTATCTTATTCAAATCATCTGCGGAAAAACTGGTAGGAAGTTTTAATGCTCCATTTACATAAAATTTGTTGTACCTGGCAAAAATATCCCTTTTCCAATAGCCTGTTGTACTGGTATCCTGGATGCCAACATATTCGGGATATAAATCCAGGAATGGTTGGGTTAATGAATATACACCATTAAGATTGCTGACTTTAATAAAGGTTGGAATATTGGCATTAAAATTATTTTCATTCCCCGATTCTCCAATTACATAATTGCCCTTTATATAATTGTTTGCAGGCAACTGGTCAAAATTCAGGAACTCCAATGCATTTCCTGTCGTAAGGCCTGCTGCCGAGTTAAGGTTATTATTTGTCAGTTTTATATCAATTGTTTCCAATGTCGCCGGAGCGGTAGTTTGCCTCAGCTTCGTATTAACGCTTATTAACCGGAAGCTATCATAGGCAGCTGTAATTTCATTGTGATCTAAAACAACATTTCTTGTATTTTCAAATGATACAGTCCATTTTTGATTAATGAAAGTATTGTATGAAAAGTTGATGGTACGACCGGATGATGCGTTTGTAAATATTCTTACCATTGCTGTTGGAATTGTATGAGAATAAGTACCATCAAAACTGTTATTGCTAACAATAAATGCCCCGTCTCCGGATGAATTGGCAACTTCTACCCCTCCCCCGTTAAAAATATTGTTTTTGACAGTTTGAGCTCCATTATAATTTTTAATGATTACGTCATGATTTACACTTGATAAAAAGTTATTGCCATCAATTAAATTATTTCCGCCAACAAGCATCCCATTTGAATTATCTACTGCAACACCTGCACGAAATAATGGACCTTTAAGTGAATTTATTGTGTTAGATTGAATGGTGATATTAGAAGAACTGTTAGTAATATAAATACAATTACGGGTACTATATCCACCTTTAAAAGCTGCAGGAACAGGCTTATCGGAATAAAATAAGTTACCGTTAATTACTAAATTTGAAGCATCAGCTGATGATATAATAGCGGAATTTATCTTCGAGAGATCCGCAATAAATTTAAAATTTTTGATGGTAACATCTTTGGAATTTACTGTAAAGATTCCCAATGCCCCGGTCGCGATTCCTGTGAAGGTTGCAATTCTCGTAGTATCTGTTCCATCAATAATAACTCCTTTACCTATAACCACTTGCTCATCGTATGTTCCGGCCGTTGCTGTAATAGTATTTCCTGCCAGAGTGGCCTGAAAATCTATTGCCTGCTGAAGCGTGCAGAATGTTTCACCAATCGTTGAATTGGTCGTTGTTTTTAAAGGGAGGGTTGAAGAAAATACAGCTATACCTGTTGTTAAACGTTCAGCTCCGGAACTAATAATAGTATTACTTCCCATTTCTACACATACGTACTTTGAATTGTCCCTGTCGAAGTATGAATTATTAACCTGGCCGGCAACATCAGGCGTACTGGAATTTGAAGCAAAGTTTGTATTACCTGATTGTAACTGGATTGAATATTCCGTATTGGAGATCGTATTGCCCGATACTTTGTGACCTATACCACCAAACACGATACCGAAAGCATTACCCAGCCTGGGGTTCTGAAAATTACTGATCGTATTTCCGGAAACAACAACACCTTGTGGCTGATCATTCATAGTTGCAAGTGCTGAGCCTTCTTTTCTCCGTATCACGGCAATAGCCGCCATATCCCTGCTGTTTCCTGTATGGCTTACCACTGATATATTGTTATTGGTAACTACCACGCTGCCAGCACCCGATGCTTTGCCATTGCCAGCGGGGTTCCGGATCTCAATGCCGTAACGGGCTGTATCAGAAAGCACGATTGTATTATTACTGACTGATATTGCTTTCTTAAGAGGATTGGCTGTTCCCAGCCATAAACTTACCTGGGCATCCAGGTTATTTCTTACCATGTTATTGGTAATGGTTATGCCATCTATTGAAGTAGTTGTGGATATTGATGATATTTCTATACCAGCCAACCCGTTGTAATCAACCGTATTATTATCAAATTTTATTTTGGAATAGGAAACTCCATTTAATAAGTATATTCCTCTTTTTGATGTAGAAATAGAAGTAAAGCCCGCTTTATTACCGTTGTAGGATAAAGTGCTATTCGCAATCGTGAGGCTGTCAATACTAACTCCTGAAAAAAAACCTGCGCTATAGTTTTCTACTAACTGAACATTATCCAATTTGAGATTAGTAACAGTGGAAGATGTATTGACGATACCTGCATCAAACCTGGTGATTTTTATGTTTTTTATCAGTACATTACTTACAGTTACTGTTAATCCATTGATTGCTGAAACTCCATAGGTTCCACGATCTAAAATAACATCTGAACTTGTAGCACCTGTCCCTAATATAGCCACTGATTTATTTACTGTAGTAGTAGCAATAACTGTATAAGTACCTGCTGCTACTTTAATGGTATCTCCATTTACAGTTGTAGCTGCGGCAATTGCCTTCAGGATAGTATTATAAGGATTGGCAAGGGTGCCGGTCCCGGTATTAAGACCGGTTGTAGTAACATACCGAACGGTTTGCCCTTTCGAAATACCGCATAAAAAAAGGAATGCAGCAATAGTTAGAATGAATGATCTTGAATAATTGAATGGGGAGGGTAGATGTGTTTTCATAGTTATGTTTTGGATATTGAATTAATTTACGATTCTTTAAACCGTTACCTGGTTCAGAAACTTTGCTATTAACCAGCAATAATATGCGATTATTATTACTATTCAATTATCTTTTTTTACCAGGAATAGATACCTGTTAGTGGGAGGAATAAATACCTGTTCATTGAAAGAATAAATACTTATTGATTGAAAGAATAAATACTTATTCATTGAAAGAATAAATACTTATTGATTGAAAGAATATATACTTAATGAGGGAAAGCATAAATACATTTTGATAGATTGAACGATACTATTTGCAAATGGACAAGATGGTATCAAACCGAAGAAATATACCATTGAAAATCATTATTTCATTCTTTTCAGTTCTATACAGCGAAACATCCACCCCATTGGTTGAAGGAGGTATCCTGAATTGCCTCCGGCTTTAGCAGGAAGGAACAAATAATCTCCTTCATCTTTGGCTTTAGCCAAACCAAATTTGACCAGTTTCCAGGGTAACTTTATGTTGAAATCATAAAATCATTAATGTTACTGATGGAAATCATTGATTCCTGTATCCGGCTTGTGAAACTTTGTATTCATGATTTGGTTAATAGCTATTATCCTATTTATTGTTTTGCTCTTATACTGGCTGATGATATCACCGCTTGTCCTGGAAATTGACAGCAGAATTCCCGGTGCAAATCTAAGTTGGGGAAGTATAGGAAAAGCGGTGATCTTGTATGATGATGAATGGTGGGTGAAAATACAAATCCTTTTATTCAAAATGAAGATCAGGCTGTCGGACATAAAGGCAACTCAGAAAATAATCACCCAAAAAAAAACAAAGATCAGGAAAGGAAAAAAGTGGAGACTAATAAAAAAAATGGCAGGCATTATACGGACTTTCCAGGTAGTAGAATGGCAATTAGCATTTGATAGCGGCGACTATGCCCTCAATTCTCAACTATATCCATTAAATTTTTTCCCATACTGCTATTCACACCTGGATATTAATTTCAAAGATGAGAATTACCTGTACCTGAGAATAATAAACATTCCATGGAAACTGGTTGTTGCTTTATTTCGCTAAACTTATTTTTAATCATTAAAATTTCCTATTATGGCATTAAACTTTGAAGAAACGGTAAGACATCTTACTGATTTCATGAAAACAGAAGCCAAAACTGAAACAGTGGTCGGGCAATCATTTCGGTTAGGTGAGTTCAACTGCCTTCCCATTATCAAGTTCGGTTTAGGTCTTGGTTATGGCGGTGGTGAAGGACAGGGTGGAATGGATGGTAAAGGGAAAGGAGAGGGAACCGGGGTAGGAGGAGCCGGGGGAATGGGAATAGTCCCAATCGGTTTTCTTGTTTCCCGTGGCGACCAGATATCTTTCATTTCCACACAGCCAAGCAAGGGCCTGGGTGTTGTATTTGAAAAAGTACCCGATCTGCTGGAAAAGTTCTTAGAAAAAAAGAAAAAAGAAAAGGCAGAAACTCCAGCCTGAGTTTTCCGAAAGCAGCAATTATATCATTGCTGCTCTTTTTTATAACAATGATATAATGACGTATCGGTTTGCGAATGGTGAATGATGAAATCACGGCCATTCCTGCTTTACCATTCACACTTAACTTACTTCCGGATTATTTTGAACATTGTAAGCTGCCAAATCACTTACCAAAGCGATTCTGAAAGGATAGTAATTACGCTGATGCCTGTCAATCTTTCTGCTGATTTCAATCAATTGGAAAATGACAGCTGTCATTATTTCTCAACCCAACTACATGTAGAGGCATTTTAAAATGCTACGCATCAACCTTTTCAGGGATTATCGTCATTTGCATCCATAATCGCGATCTGTGAAACGAATGCCGGCGAACTGTCAAAGCAATACAATGAGGACAGTCAAGGTTTTACTTGATAGTGGTCATTAATTCCGGGAATTGAGAAAGGTAAATTTGCTTCAATAAAATAGCAATATTATGACAGAAAATAGCCCTGGCATCACTACCCTGCACAACCTGCTGGATTACGATGCCCGTAAATTTACGATTGGAGAAATACTGTTAAGAAACAGTTTACCGGAATGGATTAACAAAGCCGGTTCCTTAAAACTAAAAACAGTTTTGCAGAAGTATCTTGATTTTGTACAACAGCATGTGCAAAAGATGGGGAGCTTTTTTGAGGAAGAAGAAATCAGTTCTTTAAGCCTATCCAACCGGGTAATGGAGACCTTTATTGAAGAAACAAATGAAAAGATTTCCAGGTGCACTGATGCGGAAATAAAAGATGCCTGTCTTTTGGCCTGCATTCAGGCAATCAATCATTTCAAAATAAGCACTTATGGAACGGCGGCATCATTCGCCAAAGCGTTGTGTATGGAAAAACAGGCTGCTCTTTTTCATGAGGCGGAAGTAAATGAAAAACAAATTGACGACCGCTTATCACAATTAGCCGAACAAGAAATTAATTTTAAGGCCAGGGCTCCCATTGTTTTGCCTGGGTAAAAATGAAAAAAATAGAAATATGATTTCTTATGGGAGCAATCGTCGCCGCCGGCAAAGTAAAATTATACATATTGTAATTTAATTAAATAACATGATCGGACAATTAAACGAAACCCAGATCAACAATTTGCTTTCCAGCCAGGTGATAGGGAGATTGGCCTGGCACCTGTAACGATCACTACCTTACCATCAAATATTTTTACCGTGAATAAATTGTTCAGGTAAAATTTACAAACAGAAATATAAGGATACTACGCTTTTACCGTACTGGTCTTTACATCAGGAAGTTCCCTTTGTTTATTTACATGTTGCTTTACAATCCTCTTCAAATCTTTAATTACCTCTTTTGCTGAATTTTTAAAATTTTCTGTCCTGGCATGGCCCTGAAGGTCATCACCATATACTGTTAGCCTGATTTTGCATATTTTATTTACAGGCAGAAGAATGGTTTTATCCTCTTTCAGCAATACTTCTGCTCTTGAGATTTTTTTATAAATATGCGAAAGTTCCAGAATTTCATTCCTTATATCATTGACCAGTTTTTCCGGAACCTTTCCATAAGCTGTGTGAAACTCCATTGTCATAAAATAAATTTTCATTCAATCGTCAATAATAATTTTAACAGTTTAAAAGTAAAATTATCGTATCCGTGAAATAATGATACCGATCAGTGAAAATTATGATGTTGAATAGCTTGTGAAAGTTATAAACCACCAGCATATATATAAAATGCTTCAATAATGATTAACAAACCGGACCCACCGGGTGGATTTGATAAGGGTCATTCACCGTTCATACAAATTAGCTATTTGTTACAGATAATTTTTAGGAATTTAAAACCCTCAATTAAATGCGATGCCAACACAACTGAATATTTTCATTTTACTATTTGGCGCACTACAGGGTCTACTTTTCAGCTTGTTCCTGTACCGCAAAAAGCTTCACCAAAACGGGTATATTTTTTTATTGCTTTACCTGGGAGTCATGCTTTTACAGCTTACACTGAAGGTGATGAATAAAATATGGTTAATGGACAATTGGTCTTTCCTTTATACGATTTCCTATTATCTCCCTTTATTATACGGGCCATTTGCTTTTTTGTTTGTAACTGATATTGTTGAACACAGGTATTTCAACCCGAAATCCATTCTACATTTGCTGCCATTTTTTTTCACCACAGTTATCGCTTTCCTGGCCGGATTTAAAGGAATTCCTCCCGCCCTTGATTATTTTTTATATAATCCCCATATCCGTTTAACGATTCTTTCTTTGAGCATAATTACTTACCACACACTCGCCTTCCGTAACTGGCAAAAGCACAGGATGTCATTGAAGGATTATTTTGCTGATACCAGCCGTTTGCAAATAACCTGGGTGCGGAATTTTGTGCTGTGGTCCTTTATTGTTTGCGGACTGGTGGTTGCAGCGCTCTATCTGTTATATATCAACTATCCTTCCGGGCACGAATGGCGCTATGGATTTGCCGGGCTTACCATTTTCATGTATTGGATCAGTTATACGGCCCTTAAGCAACCAGCCATTTTTTCTGTTATAAAAGGACGTGCTGAAACGGGTATTAGCCATATTCCAAAATTGGTCGTACACAGGCAGGTAAAAAAATATGCCAACTCTTCACTCGATGAATATGAGAAGAACCGCATTTCTGAAGCATTGAATGTAATTATCAGGAGGGATAAGCTTTACCTGGATGCTGAACTGACCATCGACAAACTTGCTGATAAAGTTGGCTGCAGCAGGCATTCATTATCCCAGGTGCTGAATGAATGCATGCAGCAATCATTTTATGATTATATCAATAGTTACCGGGTGGTTGAAGCTAAAATGCTGCTTGCAGCCGAAAGCAGGAAAAATCACAAGATCGCATCCATTGCCTATGATGCAGGATTCAATTCTCTTTCCACGTTCAATGATGTTTTCAGAAAAATAACGGGGCAAACACCTTCACAACACAGGAAACAACCTCAGCCACAAGCATCCATGGAGGAAAGGGTTTAGATCTTCTCCAATTAAACAATAAATAGCTTAACTCATTTGCTCATCAGGATGCTATTTTCTTTGACCAATTATTCACCGCAGGAATGTCTTGTGGTAAGGAATTTAAACAAGCAACACTCAACCAAAACTATTTAAACAATGAAATCAATTTTCTTAATGGTGATCCTTTTTTTCTTATCAGTATCATCATCCTTTTCCCAGATCGCACCTTTAACTGCCGAACCGGACGGCAACAATAAAAAAGCAAGTATTTCAGAACAGATCGGGATCGTGAAGATATCTGTTTCGTACAGCCGGCCCGGTGTAAAGGGCCGTGAAGGAAAGATATGGAATACTCCAATAGCCCATTACGGATTTACAGACCTCGGGCATGGCACCAGTCATGCGGCGCCCTGGCGCGCAGGTGCCAATGAAAATACAACCATATCATTTTCTCATCCCGTACACATCGAAGGAAAAGACCTTGCGGCAGGCATCTATGGCTTTTTTATATCTCTTGGAGAACAGGAAAGCACCCTTATCTTTTCAAAGACATCTAATTCATGGGGGAGTTTTTATTATGATTCTACCGAAGACGCATTGCGCATAAAAGTGAAGAACGAAATCCTGGATAAAAGTGTGGAATGGCTACGTTATGAATTTACAGATCAAACCGGGAAATCGGCGGTTATTGCGTTGTCCTGGGAGAAAAGGAGAATCCCCTTCAGGGTAGAGGCCGATATACAAAAGCTGCAAATGGCTTCTTTCAGAGATGAATTCCGTACAACAAGGCCATTTTATGATTTTATACAAGCTGCTAATTATTGTATCAATAATAATATTGAACTGGAACAGGCATTGGCCTGGATGGACAGGGCTATTTACTTCCGCATCATGGGTGTTAAGAATTTTCAGACATTAAGTACAAAAGCAGCCGTTCTTACTAAAATGAACCGGCCGGAGGAAGCAAAAAAGGTAATGGAAGAGGCGATTCCGATGGGAACGATGACCGAAGTTCATTTTTATGCGAGAGCACTCTTAAATCAGCTGATGCTGCAGGATGCCTTGCATGTCTTTAAAATGAATTATGATAAATTTCCGAATGTATTTACGACAAATGTGGGTCTCGGAAGAGCCTATTCGGCCCTGGGAGAGTACAGGAAAGCACTGCAATATATCAAGGCTGCCTTGCCGCAGTCGCCCGATGAAATGAACCGGACCCATATTGAAATTATGATCAAAAACCTGGAAGAGGGAAAGGATGTGAATCAATGAACATCGGGGAATTGAAGAAAATAATGGAATAGCAAAGTCCGAAGTTTATAAAGAATTTATCCGGGAGTAATGAAAGTACGTGTTTTGAAATTAAATGGAAGGCATCCGGGCCGGCATCAACGGGCATAATAAGTACAGATTACTATGACCATGACGATTTCGGGTGGTATATTTCCTTACATAAGAAATGATAATTTAGTAAGCGGACAAATATATAAAAACTTTACTCCTTCCTTGCGTTGTAAATGAAAATGTCCCTGATGTCCTTTTCCCTTTCCGATATTTTAAAAAACTCATCCAGGTATTTAATCATATCCTTTTTATTGAACGCGGACAGCTGTCCCAAATTCATAATCAAAGAGTCTATTGCCGGCTTTTGGGAACGAAAATTTCTTAATTCAGCTTGCAGTTCCTCCAATGTCCTGGGGAATCCTAAGTAAAATCGTTGACGCACTGATGTTATAATAAGTTCGGATGGGGGGATTGCATAGTTGGCATTTACCAGGCCGCTAAAATCAAAATCATAGGGCACCACAAATGGCCGCGACAAACTATTTTCTTTACTGCGCATTAATTTTATATTTCTATAAATAGGAATAGCCCAGTCGGTATTTCCGATCATGTATTCAAATAATGTTACCATTGTTGTTTGCTTACGGTCGGTTGACTCGGTATTCAATCTTACGGATTGTACCTCTACGCAATTATTTCTCTTAGCCAAATCATCCACATCTTCAATAAAGAACGCATACATTGTTCGCGGTTTTATTCTTTCTTTGATGTCATGGCATTCCATTTTTACTAACCTTACACGAAAGCTTCTTTCCGTTAACAGGTTGTAGATCTTATATACCAGGTACTCTTTCAGTACCAATTGTTCATCATATTCTGAGTTGACGCAAGGCCACACTAATTTGAGGTGTCCTAATTTTTTAAGTGTGCCTGCCTGGGATGTTTTAAAATTGATTATTATGGGAGGCATATAACATTCCTCTCTCCTGTATTGACCCCGCGGCCTGATTTCAACTGCTTCTGTCACTTTTGTACTGTCGGGAAAACGGCAGGTAATAGAGGCAGGTTGGAAACTATGCTGATAGTCCTTTTTAAGTTTTTCATTTATTATTTTTTTCAGGTCAGCAACCAGGGTTATTTCAATCAATTGCCCGTCTGTGAAAAATTTCTTTTTGTCAACATACCGGGTTTGTGCGCACACCGTAATACCCAGGTTGAGAAACAGGAATATGAATATAGCAATGATCCTTTTCAGAAACAGGCCTTTTGTCATGCACTGATTTTGTAAAACAGGAGTAAAATGCCCAGGTTGATCGCTTCCTGCCCGTGCCAGGCTGCAAGACATCCAATAAGCGCATATTTCTTGTTTTTCTGGCCTGAACATACAATTTTTATAATAAATAGATTACATTATTTCACTATTTCCTCTATTACCTTACCGGTGCAACCACTGGGCATCTGTATCTTTAACAAGGCTGCCAGTGTGGGCGCTATATCTGTTATATAGACTTCATGACTCCCACTACCCGGTTTAATATTCCATCCATACCACAATAGCGGAATATGGGCGTCGTATGGGTTCCACAACCCATGCGTAGTGCCGCCCTTCTCAAATCCATCTATCCATTGCGGCAAATACAGCAATTGTATATCTCCGCTGCGTTTGGGGTAATAGCTGTTCACCACCATCTCTTTTAGTTTGCTGGTCAGCGGGGCCTGCATAATTGTTTCAATATCCAGGGCATTCATAATTCCCGGTTGTTTTGCCAGGTACTGAACTATCCACTGCTTAATTTCATTTTTGTCCAATTTTAACGAATCTATCAACGGTTCATTCATGACTACCTGGTAATTGATAATATTTACAATCAGTCCATTTTTACCAAATTTTTCTTTCAGCTTTGCCTGTAATGTATCAAACAGCGATTGTGGTTTATTATTGCCGGATGGTATTTTATGCTCACTTAAAAACGCGGGTACATTTGCCACCCCATGGTCGGCGGACAAAAAAAGGAGGTATTGATTTTTCCCAACATTTGCATCTAAAAAATCCAGGAACTCTCCAAGTTCCTTATCTAAACGAAGAAAAACATCTTCTTCTTCCACTGAATTGGGACCGAACGAATGGCCAACATAATCCGGTGTGGAATAACTGATGGCCAGGAAATCGGTAATATTATCCGCACCGAATTTTTCATTAATAATAACCGCTTTGGCAAACGCTGTAGTGAGTGTATTGCCATGTGGTGTGGCAACTATTGGGTTATAATTCTTACCTGCAAACTGAGAAAGGGTATACGGAAATCCGCTGCCAAAGATCCTGCCTTCATAAGGCTTATTGTCTTCCGTGCTTTGAGTATAGGTGTTAAGTGGATACAAGGTATTCCACCCGCTCTCATAAAAACTGTCTACCCATTTCTTTGCATTGAAATTAGTTACCCATGCCGGAAGTTCGTCAAGGTAATACGTAGATGAAATCCAATTACCTGTTTTATTATCGTACCAGTAGGCTGCATCAGCAGCATGACCTGCTGGTAAAATGCCCCCCCGGTCTTTCAATGCGATTCCGATCACTTTGCTTTTAAAATTGGTAGCTAATTTCAACTCGTCACAAATACTTGTTACCAGCATATTCGCGGGACTCATTGCACCTGCTGTTGCTGTAGTACTACCCAATACTTTTACTGATGCATCGGCTGTACAATAACGGTAGTCATTGATCTCCTTATCCCACCATTCGTTGCCGGTAATACCATGAACCGCGGGAACGGTGCCGGTGTACATACTTGCATGTCCACATGCCGTAACTGTATGCAAATAAGGAATCATGGTATTTTCACAGCTGAAGCCCTCACGGAGGATTCGTTTAAAAGCACCATTCACCGCATACCGGTCATAATAACGGTACAGGTAATCCCATCGCATCTGGTCAACAATAATACCCACCACCAGTTTGGGTCTTTGCACAACCTGTGGTGACGACTGTCCTATAACGCCTGTAATAATTATAAGAGCTAGCAAACTGGCAGATAATTTTTTCACATATTAAAGTTAAGGACAAATAAATATTTCTTTCCATTTTCATATCTCATTCAATAATGTTATACTTCAATAACCGGATGAAGGAAAGTTGCCGGTAAATCCAACCACAATTCTTGTATAGGCATTTTGCAGCCTCTATGCTAATGATTGACCAAACTCATCTGTTTTAATGACCATCGTCTTTGCTTAAGACCAGATAGAAAAATAAATTTGTTATGCAAACAATATTCTGAACTTCAAAAAAAGGAGTGCATTTTGGGAAGCAGGGATAAGGAAGCTAAAAAATCTTCAGCGAAAAACATCGCAGTTAACTTAGCCGGTTTCCGTTTGGATATGAGCCCCGCCATCCAGGGTGGCGGGGTAATTCATTTGACTTGGCAGGATCAAACCTTTGGTTAGATTAACGATTAAACAACGATCATATGCCTGCGTTGAAATTAAAACAATTAAAGTACGAAAGCGATACGTGGAAACGACTGCTTGGATTTATGATAGACGAAAACATCTCCCTGAAAAACAGGCTTTCAGAAGTTCTGAAAGATGAATTCAATAAAAATTTGCTGGAAAAAGTGGAGGGCTTTCAAAGCAGTTTTATAAAGGAAGATCAACTGATCGGGCTACTTCGGCATGATGCCGCAGAACTGGAAAAGCTATTGCATAGAGAAGAAACGGAAGATGGGAAAATTATCGGAGAAATTGATAACAGGCTGAAAAAGTTTCGGATGAGTATAATTAATGCAGAAAGACAGTTCGCCAATCTAAAATTAGAATTTAACAGTTATCTGTCAGAAAATATGTAGCAAGGCTGAAAAATTGTTCTGAAATATAAAATGGTATTACTTACCTCATCCCCAGATACTGCCTTTCCGCCTTGTGAATCCGGCAAAGCCGGTTTACGACACTGTTTCATCTGTCCAAACCTGGTTAATCTGATAACAATCCCCTTTTTTATTGACTTACATCATACTTCCGCAATTGCTTCAGAGTTACCTTGCACAGGTATTGTTAAATAAATAAAATATGAAAAAGATAAAATGGATAGGCTTTGCCGTGTTGCTGATATCTATAGGTTGTACTGCATCAAAAATTACTACATCGTGGAAAGCGCAAAACACAGTTGTTCAAAAGTATAAGAAAATACTTGTGGTGGGACTTATTCATGAAAAGGACCAAAATATCCAGATGAATATGGAAATTCATTTTGTTGGCGATTTACAGGATTTAGGTTACCATTCAGTATCCGCTTTGCAGGAATATGGCCCCAGGGCATTTGACAAAATGGATGAGAATGCCACCTCCGTCAAATTGAAGAACAGCGGCGTTGATGCGATTATTACCATTGTATTAATGGCTAAGGAAAATGACAGAAAATTTATTCCCAACAGTAAGTCAAAATCTCCCTATGCCAGTTACTACAATCGTTTTTGGGGTTACAGGACCGAATTAGACCGCCGCATTAATAAACCGGGATATTATGCCAGGAATACCAAATATTTTTGGGAAAGTAATTTTTACGATATGCGCACTCAAAAATTAGTGTACTCAGTGCAAACACAATCTTTTGATCCGGCTAATTTAGCAAGCATGGGGCATGCTTACGGACAGATGATTGTAAAAGATATGGTTAGGCAGAATATATTAAAAAGAGTTGATAATATGGCCGGAAAGTAATTTTATGCTTCACAAGGGGTAAAAAGATGAATCTGGCATTGCTTTGATCAGGCCGCCGCCTGATCTGGTTAATAATTGCAACGCAATTATCCATCATTTCCGCAGAATTGTTTTCCGATGCAGCACAAATAAAAAATCACGGATTTACCCCTTGCGCAATTTAAGAATCAAAACGATTTCAGGGAAGCTATTGTAAGTTAAGGAAGTGATTAGCACAATACCAGATTATATAGACGATTTTAATTAATCAGATTCTCCAGTTTTTTCTGATTGATGATGGTAATATTTCCATTTTTTATTTCAATTAGTTTTTCGCTGCGAAAGTCGCTTAGTGTTCGGATCAACGACTCCTTTGCGGTACCGGCAATTGTTGCCAGGCTTTCGCGGCTAATGTCAATCTCAAATTCCTCTTCCTTTGATTGCTGGTATTTTTCCTGCAGTAACAGAAGGGCTTCTGCAACTTTCTTACGAAGTGAATTATAAGCAAGACCCAATAACTGTTTCTCCTTCGCAGAGACATTATTAGCGAGCAGATGTATAAATTTTTGCGCAACGACTTTATTGTTATTGACTAGTTCTTCAAAATCCTCAATAGGTATTATGGCTAATTCCGTATCTTCCAAAGCCTCTGCCGTATCCTTGTAAACTGTTCCTTCCACCATGGCTATGTACCCGAGAAAATCACCGGCACTGTAAAGATCTGTCACCAGTTCCTTGCCATCCTCATTTCGCTTATAGGCTTTTACTTTTCCTTTCACAACATAATACAGCCTGTTGGGATGATTACCTTCAGAGTAGACAATTTGCTTTTTTCTATAATTATTAATATTACGGCCTTCAGTAAGTGATTGTAAAACATTTTTATCAAATGAAGCCTTCATTAGGTGTTGCAGCCCTTCAAGACCGGGAGATAATTCCTGCTTCAGCAATTCAATTTTTTTCAAACGGCTGTCGACCGCATTCAGTAATTCCGCGCCGGTAAATGGCTTGGTAATATAATCATCGGCTCCCAACTCCATTCCTTTTCGAAAGTCATTTCGCTCGATTTTAGCAGTTAAAAAAATGAAAGGGGTATTTTTAATGCCCTCATTTTTGTGAATAGCATGCAGCACTCCATATCCATCCAATTCAGGCATCATAATATCACATATGATTAAATCAGGTGTGAATTCAATGGCCTTTTCTACACCGATTTTACCATTTTCTGCCATTATCACCTTGTAGTTGGACAGTTCCAGGATCTCCGCCGTGTTATTTCGGATATCATCATTGTCTTCTATCAGCAAGATCTTTTTCATATGTTTGTTTTTAACTGCCCCTTATAACCCCCCAAAGCCAGTGAGTCAGAATCTTCAATTTGAAATTTCCAATCTTGGTTTTCATCCTGTCTTAGTATTAAAGACTATTACAAACTCCGTACCTTTTTCCAGCTCACTTATACACGCTACGGTACCATTCAAAAGTTCAGCGTATTTGGAAACAATATGCAAACCCAGCCCCGTACCCTGTATATTACCTGCATTGGCTCCCCGGAAAAAACGCTCCTTTAAGTGTTCCTGGTCCTCATTGGAAATCCCCATGCCATGATCCTTTACTGAAAGTGTAATTTGGTGATTATGGTTGGTGGTTCTTATTTCAATAACGCTTGCTTCCGGGGAAAATTTACCGGCATTGGAAACTAAATTCATTATGATATGCTTCATCAGCGATGTGTCCAGTATTACCTCAGGATTCCCTTCATGGTGATAACGGATTTCTTGCTGCTTTTTCAGCGTATTTTTCATTTCCTCCACCATTGCAATAACCAGTTCCTGGATATTAAATTGAGTAAGCCTTACCAATATTTTACCTTCCTCAATTTTACCCACACTCAGGAAATCATTCAAAATATCAGTAAGCATGTTTACGGATGAAATTATGCGTCGTAAATGCTTCTCCCTTTTTGACTGGTCGTCGGTAGTGGTATATTTCTCAATTAAATAGGCCGACGAAAGCACCGTGCTAAGCGGTGTCCGGAATTCATGCGAAGCCATGGAAACAAACCTTGACTTCAATTCACTCAGTTCCTTTTCTTTTTCCAATGAATTGGACAGCACTTCTTTTGAATCCTCCAATTCCTGCATGGCAATGGTAAGCTCCCTGGTACGTTTAACGACGGCAGTTTCCAGTTCATCATTTAGTTTTTCAATTGCTGCCTCTGCCTGTTTCCTTACAGATATATCACATATAAAGGCAATTACATTTTCTTCTCCATTCTCATTATAGTTCCCTAAACTTACTTCAACAGGAAACTCTGTCCCGTCTTTTTTTACTGCAAACAAATCCATCCCTATACCCATGGGCCTGCTCCTGGGATGAAGGGCGTATGCATTCCTATGGTCAACATGTTTATGCTGATACCGGGGCGGAATAAGCAGTTCAATTGGTTTATCAATTAAATCTTCAATGGAATGCCCAAAAAGCTTTAGTGCAAATGGATTTGCAGATTGAATTATTCCCTTGCTATCCACCATCAGTATCCCCAATGAAGCATGATTAAAAAGCGCTTCAAAACGATAGGATTGCCTATCAGAGCTTTGGATAAAAAACTGCATAAGTAAATTTATGCATAAATATGGAAGGATAATATGATAAAGGGTCAAATTAAAATTAATACTTACTTACCTGCGATTTTATTTCAATAAACCGGCCTACACATCTCAAAAATAAATAATACCTGCAAATACAATCCCCAGGCAAACCCGGAACCGGCCTGTTGCCATCTTGTTGAGTAGAACAAGTTACTGACAATATGAACCAAAAGCAATCTAAGCGTAAAAACCGCGTGGAATACCACAACATAAGGAACAGACTTCTATAAGCCTGGTTATAAAACAGTTTCATCACCTGAAATGCTTTCTTTAATGAACTTCTTTAACTCTGCTGACAATACATTTAAAATCTCATTCATTTCTTCATATGAAACAAAATAATTCAGTGTCCTGAATATGCAGGCAATTGCAGTTTTCGCTTTTGAATTATCAGCAAATTCAAATCCTGCCATTCCCCCATCCTCCAGTCTCACTTCATCCAGGAAATCTTCCATATGGCTGATTTGGTTAAAGTCTTTGTCATACTTCCAGCCATCCAAATACACACCCTTCAACGCCATAGGCAACAATGCCAGCAACTTAAACGATTCTTCATGGGTCAGCCGGTTTCGCAATGCGTGGAACACTGCACGGATAATACTGCCTGCTATTCCCGGTGATACCTCCAGTTCTTCAGCTACCAGGGTTACAAACTCATTTCCTTTCACGGCGTGTTTCTCAAATTCAAATGGCATGGAATTTTATTTTTGGTTTTTTACAAATGTTTTAAGCTCAGTTACTCCATTTCCGGCGCCTTCTAAAGATATTTTATACTCAACTATTATACCAGGGAATACTAATTACTGTGCAGCCGTTCCGGAATCAAATCAGCCTTCAACCTCTTTACCAGTAATAATTTCATGCCTGCTTTATCTTTTATCCAGGATCTTTTTAACCGTTCCAGCATCTCAAGGTTGCTGGCATTTAAGCTGTTAAGCCACCAGGATTTCAATAAGGCAATTGACGCACACCTGTCCTGGAAACTTCCCAGTTCATCTAAAAGCTTATTAAAATACGGCTCATCTTTCACCTTCCAAACGCTCAGGGATAATATTTCACGTTCAACTCCCTCATATGTTTTCAGGTTATAAAATAAGTCTTTTAAGCATTTACGAATGGTATGAATATTGTCATCACTAAAGTGACCGGATACAATAATTGCGTACACGGCGTTCCAATTTTTCTGTACAAAATTTCTGAAATTCGTCAACGGAAATTCTTCCGGAACAGATGCATCTGTTTTCATTTTGCATTCAGTAACCGGATTTTCAAGGAAGATTTCAGACAACTCCGGCTTTAATTTCCCAATTTCCTTCCGGAGCATTCGGAGGTATGCCAGTGGTTTTTTGAGGTCTTTTTTTATAGCTGCCATAATTCTATCCTGCTGCAATTGTAAATCACGGATTTGCCCCGAAATATTGTAAGCCCTTTTCAATTTTTTCGAAATTTCAATTTTACCCGGAATGCCAGCTACCGGAGATATCATGCGCAAAAAAGCGCGTAACTTTTTATAAGCTACCCTGAACTGATGGATATCTTCCACATTAAAATCCCCTGCAACGGTTTTGATATGCTTTTTTAATTCCCTGTAATGTTGGTTGGTTATATGTTTTATCTGCTCCTTGTTCATTTGTATGATGGCATCGCGCTGGTCTTATGCAGCGGTTATTTCATTCGCCAGGTAAACATCCTGGATACCAGTAAGCAGCAAAATACCCTCTGACATAGATCGTTGAAATGCCTTACTGCCAGATATCAATATTTGTAACTCAAATATCCTTTATTTCCGCAGAATTGTTTTCAAAGCAGCCCAAATAAAAAATCACTGATTTACCCCTTGCGAAGTACAGCCGTCAGTTACCATCCTTACCAATAATTTTCTCCTTTCCTGGACAGGGTTGCAAACCTATTCATTTTCATATCTCCCGGTCTTTTCATCAATCACAATGCGGTAAATCGCGGGCCTGTTATTCCTTTGCAAATATAGATGCGCTGCTTGTTTTCCCCTACCTTGTAGAAAAACAGGTTCGGTGATTTTCGGATGCAGCATGCGATCAACAAATGCTTTCATGGCATAGTAGCGTTCACGCTCTTCATCAAACTCCTGGTATTCTCCGTGGATCATTACACTTTTCCAGTTCATGAAATTTTTTACTTCATCTACCTGGAAGCAAACTCTCTTATTTAGCCGCATTACCTGTATTTTGGATCCTGTTTGCGAATGGCAAACAATATATTTGCCATCATATAAATAATTAATGGGATATATATAGGTATTCAACCCATCGTTGCAACCAAGGTGGCCCAAAATATTTTCTTTTAATACTTCTTCAATTTGTTCCCCGGTTAACTGGCCGATCATTTGATCAGATTTTATAATTTAAAGTTTTAAAGAAGTTCTGCTAATTTTTTTTCAAAGTCTTTTACAAATTGCTTTTCATTCGTTTTTCCCTTTACGATATTGAATCCTTCCTGCTTTAAATACTTCGCCTGCCGTATTACACCTCCCGGGAATCTCGGATTCAGGCTGCCTCCCTCTTTTAACACCCTCCACCAGGGAGTAATTTCTATTTGTCCTTTTGTTCGATCTTCTTCAGCAGTGTTAGCCACTATATTTAAGAAAATACCGGTAGTCAACGGGCATACCATATCAGCTTTATATTCTTCAGCCAGGTAATCCCTAATCGTATTTACTGTAGCTAGTTTACCCAATGGAACTCTCTTTATGGCTGCATCAACCAGCAGTGGTGATGGCACCAGCATTTTTCCATGACCTATACGCCTGGCCCATTTTTCCGGTACTTCCACAAATTTTGGTATCATTTCCTTTTCTAATTTTTCTCTCCAGCTTTTGGAAGATCTGGTGCTTTTCATAAAAAAAAGTTAGAATTAGGTGAAACATTCGCAATTAGTAAATGAAAGCGGCCTCGAATAAAAAGTGCTGGAAAATTTCAATATGATCCGTTAAGA
>JBDTWP010000007.1:0-50260 GCA_040006615.1 Ferruginibacter sp. | reverse complement strand
TTATCCCGAAAGATTTGCTGATATTTTCTATTGAAGCGTAATGCATGGCGGCAAAAGTAATTGATAATTGACAATTGATAATTGATAATTTGCGGGTAATTCAGGTTGACCGGCTTACCTGAGGTGGTTGCGAAAAGAACGAAATCTTTGCCAATCGGTATTGCATAGGAGGGGGCAGATCATAAATACCCAAAAAATACTTCTGTAACGAACAATGGCGCCGATATTGGGTATGGTGTAACCAATAATTAGTATCATGTTAAATACCAAGGCCAACCCGAATACATTGAAGCTATTGACTGCCATGGTATTTTTTTTTCTAAAAAAAACAAATGCCAATATGATCATTTGATAAACAAATAATTCAATAGCGGTCAGCAAAACTGAAAGTTGCGAAAATTCCCATAAATAAGGCCTGAAAAGGTAATGGTTGACGGCCTGTGGAAAATTTATAATAAAACTCTGAAAAGTAGGATAAAGTCCATTCAAAGGTATGTTGGTTTTGGCTTCGCCCAATGCTGCGAAATCAGCCTTACGTTGAATAACCGCTGCGGGTAAATTGAGGGAGGATTTACTGAAGCCCGTTAGAAAGAATAGCAGGAAAAAGAAAGAATAGGTGATCAGAAGCACGAACTCTTTTTTGTATGAAAGTAATTTGCAAAGCAGGGCCGTTATGATGGCAGGTATTATTGCGACAAGTACATAGTTCCTGAACAGGAAAATAGTTGTAATACCCAGTAAGAAGAACAGGATATATTTAACATGGATTGTACCGGGCGATGATAATTTTCTGTAAAAAATATAGCTAATGAGCCCGATGCTTAAAAAAACAATTCCGTCTTTGTGAATGCAGGAAGTATACAATAACAGAGAGGGCAAACAAAAGCAGGCAAAAAGTATTTTCAGCTTATTTCCCTTGTAAATTTCGCTGTAGACCCTGTAAAAAGCGATATGTCCGAAGAAAAGAACAGTGCAAAATATGATTGTATTAAAATAAAAATTCCCCCTCGTAACGAGGTTTAAGATGGCTATGAATTTATTCAATAAATTAAATCTTAAATCAGCCCAAAAGCTATTTTTTGTATCAAAAAAGCCGCCCAGCCCATAGGTATTCATATCGATGCTAAAATCAGTAAAAAATAGTTTTGGATTCGAAAGCAGCAGTTCATACTGCATCTTACCGCCCTCGTTAAAGCTTATGTAGTCTGAACTTGAAGTTATTTCTCCAAAATAAAATGCACCAACAATACCAGAAAGAATTTTCAGGATTAATAAAAGCCTGGTTTCCCGGGAAGTTAAATCAGCATGCCTGATGAATGGAATTTTTGGGATTGCCCAAAGACTAAGTACAACATAAATTACAAAAAGAAAAAATTCGATTTTCATGAAGCCAAACAATTGATACGCTTTTAGGCAGGAAATGACGGCCATGCGCTATCAACAAAGGTAATGACAGCGATTGGAACTGAAGATAAATTATAGTAATCAATGGTTTTCAGAATTTGAGGAAGGGCGTTGGGATGCTCACAAAAAGTGTTAACAGGTTTGCAATAACCAACATGGGTTCTTCCTGACTTCGGGGGCTTTCGGGCAAAATGCCCCCCTTGACAACAGGTAATGCAGTCAGTTTATAACCTGCCGCTTCACCATGATTATTCATGAAAAATTCCAGAAGGCATTTTTCACCAGATAATAGGAACCAGTTCTTATTAATACTTTTACAGAACGAGAATATTTTTTAATATAAATTTGCAAAAATTTAAAATTTTAGTCAATTTAATTCAAGACCCACTATGCCAGCGTCTTTAAATTCCAAAATAAATTGTTGGATCGAATCAGCAAAACCGACTTTATAAACTCATAGATGAAAATAAGTATCCGGCACTTTTCCAATAAATTGGGGATTGATGGGGCAATTGCTTACGCAGTATTGGCCCGGCTTATTCAGGCGGTGGGTGGAATTATATCAATTGTATTTATTGCGAATTACCTAAACAAGGTAGAGCAGGGTTATTATTTTACTTTTGGAAGTATTTTAGCTATTCAAATTTTTTTCGAGTTGGGGCTATCTACCATCATTACGCAATTTGTTGCACATGAAATGGCAAATTTAGTCTGGATAAGTTCAACTGAACTAGGGGGGTCCGCTATAGCAATTTCCCGCCTTTCTTCTCTTCTTCACTTTTGTTTTAAATGGTTTGCTGTCGTTGCGTTTATCTTACTTTTCATTTTAATATTGGCGGGTTATTTGTTTTTTACCAGGTATGGCGGGAAAAGTGAACCAGTAAATTGGGAATTGCCATGGGTAATTATTTCTATATCAACAGCGTGTTCATTAATGGTATCACCCATCCTTGCATTTTTCGAAGGCCTGGGAAAGGTGAAGGATGTTTCTATAATCAGGGTAATCCAGCAATGTTGCCAAATTCTTGTTTTGTTTATTTGTTTTATTGCTGGTTTTAAATTGTATTCCAGCCCAATTGCATATATTGTAACATTACTGGCAA
The DNA here is from genome assembly GCA_040006615.1 of Ferruginibacter sp. GTDB lineage: Bacteria > Bacteroidota > Bacteroidia > Chitinophagales > Chitinophagaceae > Ferruginibacter. The sequence continues at coordinate 47,753 of JBDTWP010000007.1, read as the reverse complement.
CTTCTGCATGCATCATATTTTCAAATAAAATATTACTATTGCAATATATCTGGAAGCAGTTAAAAACTTGGAAAGTAAACTATAAAATGGAGATTTTCCCCTATCAATGGCGGATTGCGTTAAGTTGGATCAGCGGGTATTTTGTCTTTCAACTTTTTAATCCTGTGATATTTGCCACCGATGGTCCGATGGCTGCTGGTCAAATGGGGCTTACCCTGGCAGTTTTAGGTGGTATTTTATCTGTCTCTTTAAGTTGGGTTAATACAAGAGTGCCCTTGTTTTCGCGCCTGATCGCGAGAAGGGAATATGCGGCCCTGGATATTGCTTTCAATAGAACAGTAAAGCAGGCGAGCCTTATATGTATTATTTGTTTAAGTATACTTATTGCAGGGGTATTGGCGATGCAAAATCTGGAAATAACAATGAGTAACAGATTTTTACCATTATTTCCCCTGATCCTTTTGTGCATTACAACTTTTATTAACCAGTTTGTTTCAGCGCTTGCGACTTATTTAAGGTGTCATAAACAAGAGCCATTCCTGGTATTATCAATTGTGTCAGGAATACTAACGGCAATGTCCACCTTTATTTTTGGAAAATTGTATGGAGTTATTGGAATTACCGTTGGCTATAGTGCATTGACCATTTTTGTTAGTTTAATATGGGGAGTTTTAATCTACCAAAAGAAAAAAAAATTATGGCACCAATAGAAAATATTAGATTAACAATTGCTATACCAACTTATAACCGTAATGAATTGCTTAAAAAAAATATTTCCTATTTGCTAGCCCAATTAACTGATGAAGTATCCTTAATTGTATATGACAATCATTCTGATGTACCAGTTGCCGAAACATTAAAACAGGACCTGGAAAATTATCCTCAATTAAAAATTACAAGGAATAAAGTAAATATTGGTGCTTGTGGAAATATTATTAAATGTATTGAGCTATGTGAAACCCAATGGGTTTGGTTATTGAGCGATGATGATGAGCCTCATAAGAGTGCGGTAGAAACTATATTAAAATATATAGCAGTTTACCCGGAATTACATTATGTAAATTTTAAATCAAATTATACACTTCAGCGGGAACAAAATATCCACATTACCGGTGAAAATGAATTTATAGAGAAGATAGATAATATACATAATTTGTTTTTGATTTCATGTGGGCTGTATAACGTGGAAGCTGTTCGCCCCTTCATAAAGTTTGCCTACCTATTTTCATATTCCTTAGTGCCACATTTTGTAATGGTTATCATGTCACTTAAAAATACGGGGAAAGTCATTTTTTCAAAGGATCTATTAATTAATTCCCAGGGAATACATAAGGATCCAAACCAGGCATGGTCTTATTTACCCCTTAGTTTAGGATTGCCGACCTTAGTTGAATTACCATTAAATTTAACTAAAGAAAATCATTCCAAGATTTCGGGATTTATAAAGAACCAGGTTATTACAAGGCCGGTTACATCATTGGAAAGAGTGTTAAATTCATATAAAAAGGAAGATATAAATGTATTAAAGTATAATTTTTCACAACCTTATTTAAGACTTAGTCCGGGTATGTCATTCTTTTGGAAACTGGAGTATTTAATATGTATTGTGGTATTAAAATTCCCCCTCTTAATAACTATATTTTTATTTACATTAACCAGGTTAAGAAACCTGTTCAAGAAGCCGGTTACTACATTTGCTTCAGACAGGTTTAATCGTTTGTAAGTTTATAAAAAATATTGTTTTTGTCCGACTAAATACTTGAAAACCTCTGCAGTCAATGCTTCCCGCCTACTTTTTTATTTGCCAGTTCCAGGAAAGATTTCCAGACCCCGCTACAGGCGCAGTAGCATAATGTATAATAAGATTGATGTTGTCGGCAGTAACATAGCTAATATTTGCCGATTCGGGACTGGTAGCCAATACGTTAAAATAAGCGGGAATTGAACTCAGGCCATGAGCAATCAAAAATACCTGGGTAGTACCATTCGCAGATTGTGTGGCACTACCTGTCATAAGCCCATTGTCAGTGAGTGCTAGCCATTGCGTTCCATTATATCCTTTGAACTGTTTGTCTGTACTATCAAATAAAAGCTGGGCTTGTTCCGGCTGAAGTAAGTTTGCAACGGAATTGACTTTTGGAATAAATAAGCCGTTATTGGATATTTTCGCTACAATGTTTTCACTTCCCCTTTCCCCATACACAAATTGAAAGGTATCCTGGGTGGATGGGAGCCTTAAGCGGAAATCACCATGAGGGGCACCCGAAAATTTTTCCACCGAAATCTCACCATAATTAACATTACCGCCCTTTGGCAGGTTATACCTTGCTGTGGCCCGTACGCCACCAACATCTTCGTCATCACCTACCCATAATACGCCACCCCATCCGTTTTTTTTCCCTTCCACATCATAATAAAAATTCCCCCTGTGTATCGACCATTCTCCAACCCAACATTCCACCACACCATTAAATTGTATCGCTGTGCCATACTGGTATGGTACGATCAGAAAATCTCTATATATGCTTTTATTAAATGGAGGAATGTTGGTAACATTTCTGGGATGGCGTATCCTTAAAGCCGGGATATTGCCACCATTTGCCCATGCTGTTGGGATAAAAGTATAGGGCGAAATACCATCGTCTGGTTCTAAGATATGCTTTACGTTTCTATCAATAGAAATATACCCGAGGCTATCCGAATCGGCCCGGATACTTATTGAGGAATCAAACCGGGCAATGCCATTCACTCTTAAAGCAGATTCTGAATCAGGCGCAACGTTATTAATAAGCAGGGGCGATGTTGTAACTATCTTACCATCGCCCTGTATTATCATTCTTTGAGTGGCATTAGTATAAAATGACCAGGAAGAGCTATCTGGCAAATAGAAAGAAGTGGGAACACCTTTATTAGTGACCCTGTTTACAGGTTGTATCAGGCCCCCATTGATTTGTGTGATATAAGGAGTGAATTCGATACCCTCGGTGCCATTGGAAATTACCACTTTTGATATTCCGGAATCGCCCGACGGAATAATAAGCGTATCCGTATGAATAAGCTGGCTTTGCTTCATTGATAAACTCCTACCCACATAATTTCCTGTATTACCCTGGGATATTCGGTCGGAATTATTATTTTTAACGGGGTGAGCGGATTCTATAGTTGCATTAGTAATAACACTAATCACGGTTTTTTTTTCTACATTGCATGGTAAGCTTTTAGCTTTAAAAGCAGGTAATCCGGAAGATTCAAAGGTTGAAAATGCCGGGAACATCAGGTTGAATAGAATTAATAAAGGCAACAGGAATAGCTTCACCATAAAATAAATTTGGTTTAAAAATAGTTATTAATTTTTTTTTAATGACATAATGCAAAAGATTTCAGCGGTGGAAAATAATAGGATAATAATTTGTGGCCAGTATTAGTTTTTAATCAATATCAATTTTTCATACCGGGTTTTGCTTAAACTCGAAAGAAGCACAATATAGTAAAATGGCAGCATAAAGGGTGCCTTTGCCATTAAGTCAAAGAAAAATTTTTGTGCCTGCAAGCGAACTGTAATTTGGTATACCAGGCAATAGGATAAATTACTACAAAGTAATAATTGCCAATATTTTTTGAATAGGCAAATAATTACCACTAATAAATATTGATCTAGCTATTAGCCGAAACAAATATTGAGGGAATAGATTTTTCAGAAGATTGCTTTATTTTCCTAACTTCGTAAAAATGTGAGTTTTAGGCCATTTATTCAGTCATACCCATTTGCACTATTTTTAAACAATTAATTTTTTGCAGGGATTTTGTGCGTAATTATTATTTTATGAAATTTAGTTCAAAGTTTTCTTTTTTCTGTTTTCTTTTTTTCTTTTTTGCATTACCTGGAATCGCCCAATTAAACTCCTTATCTGTTAGTGATCTTTCTGCTGTTAATATAGATAATATATCCGATGATGAGATCGAAATTTATATTTTAAAGGCAAAGGAAAGCGGTATATCCGAACAAAATGCATACAAGCTTTTATTAGATAAAGGCATGCCCCAGACGGAGTTAAACAAACTTGAACTGAGGCTGGTAAAACTATCCCTGAGAGGTTCAGGTGTAGATAAATCCGGGCAACTTCCTGAAACAACCTTAACTGCCCCAAAAAGAAGGAACCGGTACCCCGGCCCTGAAAGCAATCAAATTCCTTCGCAGTTGAATAAAGGTGATATCTCAATTTTTGGATCTGAATTATTCATGTCCAACAGCCTTGTCTTTGAGCCCAATTTGAGAATTGCGACACCGGCTGGTTATATTCTTGGGCCGGATGATGAACTGGTCATTAATGTTTTTGGTTTCAGCGAAAGGACTTATAATGTTACAGTTAATGAAGAAGGGAATATTTACATACCACAGGTAGGGCCAATATTTGTAAATGGCCTTAGTATTGACCAGGCAACGACGAAAATCAGATCGAAACTTTCGTCTACTATTTACAAAGCAATTAATAGCGGACAAACAAGGGTACAAATATCATTGGGTAAAATCAGGAGTATCCGGGTTACCGTAATCGGTGAATCAAAAAAGCCGGGAACCTATACTGTTTCGTCGCTTACCACTTTATTTAACCTGTTATATTTATGTGGTGGCCCTTCAGATTTGGGTAGCTACAGGAAAATTCAGCTGATCAGGGGGAATGAACTTAAACATAGCGTGGATTTATATGCTTTCTTATTGCGAGGGGATCAAAAGGACAATATATTGCTAAGGGATGGGGATGTAATAAGAATACCTTATTACAAAACAAGAATAATATTGAACGGGAATGTAAAACATAAGGGGAAGTATGAATTGGTGGAAGGAGAAACTTTTGAAAATGTGTTGCAATTCAGCGGGGGATTTTCAGATGACGCATATAAAGCCGGAATTACCATTTATCAATTGACCGAAAAGGAAAGGAGGATAGTAAATTTAGAAAAAAATCAATTCGATAGCTATAATCTATTATCGAGTGATTCTATTGTGGTAGGCAAAATATTGGATAATTTCGAAAATAAGCTTACCATCAAAGGTGCCATCAGGCGTCCGGGCGAATATGCACTTGGTGAAAATTTGAGTTTAAAAGATCTTATTGAAAGAGCCGGGGGCGTAAAAGAAGATATATATAGTAAAAGAGGAAGTATCAGCAGGTTAAATTCTGACAGAACACCCATTCAGGTGTCTTTTGATATTGATTCAGTTTTGAACAATACTTCCCCCATCCTTCTTAAAAAAAATGACTCAATTACCTTGTATTCTATTTTTGATCTAAAAAGTAAAGATGAAATAACCATTGATGGGTTCATAAAAAGACCCGGGACATACAAATGGGCCGAAAATATCAGCCTAAGGGATATAATACTTTCGGCTGGCGGATTAACATTACCCGGGGATATTACTAAAATAGAAATTGCGCGTGTTATAGAAAACGTCGATATATCCGAGCTCAATTACAACCAGGCTGAAATACTGAATATAGATTTATCGGACAGTTCAAAGATAAAGGACATTATCCTAAAGCCTTTCGATGTAATCCATATCAGGCAGCAGGCCGGCTATATAACAAGGCGTACGGTATTCATTGCAGGTGAGGTGACAAATCCCGGGCCTTACACATTGAAAATGAGCGGTGACAGAATTAGCGATTTGATGAAGAGGGTGGGGGGATTCAGGCCAAATGCAGATACCTCAGCATTGATAATCAGGAGGCTTTCAAATAAGAGCCAGACAACGGCAGACAGGGAGCGGGTGTTTTCTAAACTTTTGAAAATCAAGCCGGATAGTATTAATTCAAACGAAATTATTAAAAGGGAGATATTCAGGGATTATGAAAATATCAGCATCGATCTGAATAAAGCTTTACATGAGCCTTATGAGTCTGAAAATATGATTTTGGAAGATGGTGACGTAATAACAATTGAACGAAATACCAATTTGATTAAGGTTAGCGGCGAAGTATACTTCCCCACTATTATTCCTTTTAAGAAAAATTTTAGTTTAAAATATTATATAGAAAAATCCGGCAGTTATACTCCACTGGCGTATAAAAAGGGATCATTGGTTATTTATCCCGATGGCAAGGCCAAAAAAGTTAGGAGTTTTTTATTTTTCAGAAGTTATCCCGAGGTAGTATCCCGATCGGAAATTTTTGTTCCTCAAAAAAACGAAAAAAATAAAACCAGGATGTCAGTAGGGGAATGGTCGGTTGTGCTTTCATCATTGGCTATTATTGCAAATGTGATCATAAACCTGCGGAATTAAATGACTTAATGGTGACAAAGCGGCTGCATTGGTTGTACTTACCAATAATAGGAAAATAATTCTTACAACTTGTGTGCTTTCTAAAGAAACAAGATGAATTTGCCTGGCTGCAGGTGGTGCAACAACAACAAAAACGAGGCCGCTTAGTCCCTGTTACTTATTGTAAGACATTTCACAATATAATATTATGACCGAAGAAGCCACTACAATAGAAAATATTGCGGGAAATCCGGGAGATGAAAATAAGTTTATAAATCCCTCAATTTTAGATTTTATACAACGGATAATCAAGAAATGGTGGCTATTTTTAATAATCGGGTTTTTAGCGGGTGTGTATGGTGTATTTGATGCCGGCTCCAAAAAACCTGTTTTTGAAAGCAGGCTGACATTTGCAATAGACGCAGGTTCAAATGACGGACCGGCTTCAGCCGCTTTGAATCTGGCTGCACAATTTGGCCTTGGCCTGGGGTCGGGGCAAACTATGTTTGACGGGGATAATATTTTGGAAATAATGAAAAGCAGGAGGATTGTAGAAAACGTATTGCTTTCTGTGGATACATTTCAGGGCAAACCATTTACCCTTGCAGAATATTACATCGAAATGTCGGAATTCAGGAAAGTGCTTGATAATAATTCCCGGACGAAAAATTTACATTACCCGGTTGGTTCTTCAAAAACGGCGCTCAATTACCTGCAAGACAGTATTTTAAACAATCTTTATCTTGGCTTTAATATGGAATATATTATTGCCGAAAGACCTGATAAGAAATTAAGCATATATGAGTTAAGAATTAAGAGCTTTGATGAAAAATTTTCAAAGATATTTACGGACAGAATAATTGAAGAAGCAGGCATATTTTATACGGAAATAACCAGTAAAAAAGACAGGGAAACGCTTGAAATTTTGGAACAAAGGGTGGCTTCACTGAAAAGTAATGTTGGGGCCAGCATACACTCCAAGGCATCAGGCCAGGATGCAAATGTAAACCCGGCATTTATTGCATCCCAATCTCCCATACTCATGCAGCAATATAATATGCAGGCCTATGGTGAGGCATATAAGGAAATGTTTAAGACACTTGAAATGGCAAGATATCAGTACCTGAAAAAAATACCCCTGTTGCAAATTATCGATCCTGCTGATTACCCGATGAAAAGGGTTAAGCAAGGGAGACTGAAAACAGCGATTATATATTCAGCGGTTTCCTGTTTTGTTCTACTGTTCATTTTGTGGGTTACCGGTCTATTTAAGAAAAAATATACAATTCTGATTTGACCAATATTAAATGAAATTTTTTTGGACCTTCTTTCGAAAAAGGTGCTTTCCAAATTATCACCTGGCTACCTTATTGAAATTCAATAAATAAAATATTAACCATGATATTACAACTTTAATTCTTCTTCAGGCCCGCCCTAATTAACTCTTTCGGATGGGCGATAAGGGTTAAAGAGAGCATTTAGTATATGATATATGTATCTGAAAATCCTGAATCAAAAGCCATCATTAAGGGTATTCGAAATATTTTCTCAGATGGATATATGGTCCCGGTTTTACTTGTAATACATTCATTATCTAACCGGCTTAATTTTACCGATTCTTTTAACTCCTTCTTTTAAGCCTTTATAATAATTCCCGCGCGGAACCGGAGCGTAGGAGGCGTCGGAATCATATTTTACCCAGGGAAGGAGAGGAACAGTAACATTGCCAGACCGGAGTTCATTATCATGTATTTCTAAATTCGGCAGGTAAAATCCCGGAACTACGAACAATTGTAATGTCAACCCTGAAAAATAAAACAAAAACAGAATAGTAAAATTTATACTGTAAAAAGATCAATAAATGCTCGTATATATTCTTTTTTTCATTTTCATAGCGATCCTGGCAATTGACTATGAATTTAATCAAACTAAAAGCAACTACATGCTTGTCTTTGTCGCATTGGCATTAGCATTGCTGGCGGGCTTCCATCATCCCGATGTGACAAGAGACTCCTGGGCTTACCTGTATGCATTTGAAACGGTGTTTGAATCTAAAGACCCCCTGGTTCTCGCATTCTATGAGCCCGGGTTCGTATTTATAATATATATTATCCGAAGTATTTTTACCTATAACTACGGGTTTTTGATCATGCTTGTATTTGCTTTGTCCAGTGTTTTTTTTAAAATAATCAGCATCAGGGCTCTTTCCATCAATCCATATTTGGTTATCCTGTTCTATTTCAGCCATTTTTTCATGCTGCATGAAATGACACAAATCAGGATTGGACTCGCTTCTGCAATTTTTTTTGTCTCGATAAAATATTACCTTAAGGGTAATATTAAAGCTTATATCGGTTTGATCTTAATGGCAGCCTGCTTCCATTATACAGCCATATTATACCTGGGGATTTTATTTTTTAAGAAAGATTCCTTTAACCGATATTGGTACAGCTTTATCATCCTGTTTTCGGTCGGTTTATCATTTTTCCAGGTCCCTCTTATAGGATACCTGAGCAGTCTCAATTCTAGTGAGTATTCTGCCAAATTCGATAATTATGTAATTGCTGCAGAATATATGGATAAAATAAAGGTACTTAACATGGTTACTATTTTGAATATTCTTTGTTGTTTGTATTTAATTGTAGCAGTTGTGCCAGGAGGAATTACCGATGATAAAAAACTTGCATTTTTTCTAAAATGTAATATCCTGTCTATTTTCCTTTTAGCATTTTTTTCGGGTGTTCCATCCATTGCATTTCGGCTTAGCGATCTTTTTGGAATGCTGTCTATGTTTACTTTTGCTTATTTAGCAAGATACCTGCCCCTAAAGAAATTTAATATATTTGTGACAATAATTATCGCAGTCGTTTTCTTCTATTTTTTTGTATTATCCAGCGACCTAATAAAGCCATATAGGATCGTTCATTTTATATAAAGAGCCATTGGCATCATTATTTCATTGGTTATAACTTTGTAAGCCGGCAGCTTCACTATTGTCTTTATATTTTGCCAGAATTGCCATTCTCCCCCGGGTAAATTTCTTCAGCATAATGGTGTCTTCAGAACTTGAAGGATTTATTGATAATGATAAAGCATTATTTACAAATACCGAAACTGATGCGGGGATCTTATTTGTGTACTTCAACTTTAATAATTTTTTCTTCCGGTCCCAGCTATAGGTAAAAGCGGCATCTCCTGTTTTCATAGGTTTTTTGGGGTTATTGAGATAGTAATAACCTGTTCCCTTATTTACATTATCACATTTAGGTTGAATCAATCTATTAGGAGCGTTGGCCATGTTTTTCGTACCAGGTATAAATGACTGTTTACAGTTTTGCAAAATATTAATCAGCGTATCATTTACCTGGTCTCCCCACCAGTTCAACTGCTGGTAATAAAACCATACAATATTACTGGTTGAAGTTGCTATTGCATATTTCAAATTTTCTTCCAGCCATTTCCATTTATCCGGATTCTCAAATCCTCTTTCGAAAGATGGGTGCCTGGCAAGTATTCCATCATAAAAAATGGGTTGTGAAGTTTCAATACTTGTAGCCAATTGTTTTGCTTTGGCTGATCGCATTAATTCCACAGTATTTTTTTCCAGGTAATCTGCCGATCCTAAAAACTGGGATGGCTTACTGTACCAATAACCAAACTCATTTCCGTCTATGATCTTCACTTTCGGTTTTTTTCCCAACAGGATACCCTCTACAAAAGGTAATAATAATGCATGCCTTGTTCCTTCAAGAGGACCATGGATCTTGTCTTCAACAATCAGGCTAGTGATCCAGATCGAAAGAAAGGAAAAATCTATTGCATACTTTTGCAAAGCGGTAATAAATTGCGTTCCTCTTTGTCTTACCTGATCCTGAACTTCTTCGAAAGTTGAATTTGGATATTGCGTTTTACTATATGTCCATGGATTGTAAAAAGTGTCCTGGTAATAATATTCAGGATCAAATAGAATTCCTTTCAGTTTGCCGGTAAACATTGATTTCGATAAGCTCCTCATATTACTTGCAATGGCGAACCAGGCCGTGTCATCAAACCAGTTACCACCGGTTTTACTATACCCGCGAAGTATGATAAAGTTGTCTGTATACTTTCCCCATTTCAATGATCTTAGTTTATCATATTCAAAATAAGAATCCGCTTTTACTTGTGTATCAAAAGCTTCCATAATGCTTTTTTTTTGAAGTGAAAAGCAAATCCCGTCAAAAGGAGTATTTTGCATGGAATCGATTCGTTTACTTATCTGTCCTACATCAGGGTAATCCCAGCCAAAACATATAATGGTTGGCTTTTGCGCGTAAGTATTACGGTAGGTAATGCAGAAAAGGAATATTAATATCATTTTAGCAAGTGAGCGTTTGCCAATATTATCCTTTACCCGGTTGGAGGAATTTTGAGGAAAATGAAACGGAATTGATCTCCTGTGCATGTATAAAGCTTTAATTAACCGTCGCAATTCATTTTTACTAAAATTAATTAAATCGGGAAATATAACCAACACATTTGCTTATTTAACTTGTATTTAATTATAGTAGCGCATTTTGCAGTAGTGTCAAATCAGCAAGCACAAATTACGGTCGCCTGTTTGCCAGCCATCTATATAAAATTGATTGAGCAGGATATCCTTACTTTGTTGTTTATTTGGAGAAATATTACACGAAAACTTTTTAAATGGTAGATATTGTAATAGTTAATTGGAATAGTGGCCCGTATTTAAGAAAATGTATTGATTCTATTTTACTTAGCAACAATGATTCTCTAATTAATAATATTTTTGTTATTGACAACCATTCTTCCGATCAGTCACTGGCTGGTGTTTCTATATACAATAAAATTGTAATAATAAAAAATTCTGAAAATCTTGGTTTTGCCAAAGCCTGCAACCAGGGTTTTAGATCCTGTACGGCGCCCTATTTATTGCTGTTAAATCCTGACACGCAACTTTGGGATAGTACGATTGCTGATTGCCTGAATTTCATGGAGAATAACAGGGACACTGACATTCTTGGATGCCAGTTGCTCCATGATCATGGGGCAGTTTCGACAAGTTGTTCACGCTTTCCCACACCTTTCAGGTTGCTTATTGATGCGACGGGATTGTCCAAAATTGCACCTAAAATATTTACTCCCGCCATTCTAATGACCGACTGGAATCACCTTGAGAGCAGGTATGTGGACCAGGTAATGGGGGCATTTATGTTTATGCATATTGATATTTTTAAAAAGTTGGGTTATTTTGACGAGCGTTTTTTTGTTTATTACGAAGAACTTGATTTTTCTTTGCGGCTGGCAAAAATGGGGGGCAAAACATTTTACAATTCGGAGATCAAAGCGATACATACTGGTATGGGCACCACGGAGACTGTAAAAGCCTATAGACTTTATCTTAATTTGCGAAGCAGGCTGCTATACGCAAAGAAAAATTTTTCGAGCTGGGGTTATATTGTCGTAAACTTAAGCACATTTACAGTTGAATTTGTTTCCAGGATATTCTTTTTAACTATGTCCGGCAGGTTTAAGGAAGTAAAAGATGTACTTAAAGGGTATAAATTACTCATTGGGAATAAATCACCGGTAAATAATTCACCTCGTATCTGACCGGCCAATTTCAAGTGCGTATTGAATTGAATAAAAAGTTACCGGCCAGGTTTGGGAAGATAATGTATCATGAAAAATCTTGTTGTTAAGGAATAAGAATCCTTTCTTTTTGCCTGATTTAGCGAAACTATTTGCCAAACCCCGGCTAAATAATACTTAATCCGGTTGTAAAGTTACCTGATCACGGCCGGAATCTTGATTTCCTACCTAACTCATTAGTTTACAATAGCTTATATTAGTATGTTCAAATAAGCGTCCGTGATTATATTTTGAATAGTTGTAACTATATTTGCTACAATACAACCCCTATCTATGTTTTCCACCCTTAAAGTATTTTTGACCAGTTTTCCTCCCAAAATTATCTTTTGGAAAGTTGCATATAAAGTTTTAGGCATCAAGATTCCTAAAATGGGAGAATGGCAAAATTTATTTACAAACAAATCCGGTATTGAAATAGGAGGGCCAAGTGCTCTCTTTAAAAGAGAGGGTTATCTGCCTGTTTATCCTATTGTACGAGCCCTAGATGGCGTCAATTTTAGCGATTCAACAGTTTGGGAAGGTAAATTATCTGAAGGACATTTTTATAAATATCAATTTAATACCGGTTGCCAATTTATAGCCGAGGGTAGCTACTTACCGAAGATTAAAGATGGCAACTACGATTTTGTCTTAAGTTGTAACAATTTAGAACATATTGCCAATCCAATAGCTGCCGTATTAGAGTGGAAACGGATTATTAAGAAAGGAGGGATAATACTATTAGTGTTGCCCAATAAGTCAGCAAATTTTGATCATAAAAGACCTTTCACTTCCATCGAACATTTAATTGATGATTTGAAAAAAAATGTGGCTGAAGATGATGATACCCATCTTGAAGAAATATTGAGGCTGCATGACCTAAAAAGAGACCCACAAGCAGGGGATTACAAAAGTTTCCGCGAAAGATGCTTAAATAATTATACAAACAGGTGCATGCACCACCATGTATTCAATCAAACCGTAATACAACAATTATTTCAGTATTGTGATTTGGATATCAGGCTACAATATAGTAGCATGACAGATCATTTTATAGCAGCGGTAAAAAATAACTTTTAGGTAAAAAGGTCAAAGAAATCCTTTTTGGTAGATTCTACCGAATAATTTGAAATGATCCGTGCCCTGGCATTTTTACCCAGTTCCGACCGTAATTCCGTATTTCTTAATAAGAGTTCTAATTTATTAAACCACTCCTCCTCATTGGAGGCCCAATAGCCATTTACACCGTCTGTTACAACATCTTTATTTGCACCTACGGCACTTACAACAGCAGGAATTCCCAAACTCATATATTGTATTGCTTTAAAAGCACATTTTCCCAGTTCTAATACCGTATTACCCAATGGCATTACACCAATATGCATTTTAAGCAGATCTTTAATTTCCGTATTTACATCCCAGGGCTTATATACGTATTTAATTTGCTGATACATGGGGTCCTTATTAGCAACTATGAAAAAAGTAAAATCGTAATTTTCCTGAAGTTTTTTTATGACAGGTATTATTGTCTCTAATTGCACAAGATTTGTGAAGGTACCTGTCCAGCCAATCGTCAAGGGCAAGCTGTCTTGTTTTTTTAGTTGGTTATGTTTGGATGACGTATTTACAACACTGGGTATTATTCTCACATCTCTGCAATATTGCTTTGCAAAATCAGCCAAAAAATAATTACCTACTGTAATAATATGGCTCCATTTAGAGATGTATTTCACTTTCCAGGCGCATTTAATTTTGGCTGCAAGAGGGTTTGCTTCCGAGGAGGCCCGTACCCATATGGCATCATCAAAATCATAAATGATCTTTTTTCTGAAAACTATCGCTATCAGCCATTCAAATACCGGAGGCCCTATTGATGCAACTTCTCTGTGTATATAAATAAATTGATATTTATAAAGCGAAAAAAGAACCAAGAACCTTTTAATAAGACCCTGTGTTACACCGTACAATTTTTCAAAAAGGTGATTTTTCCTGTACAAAAAGCTCCATGACTTAGTAGTATAAAAGGCGGAATGAACAAATTCCAGGTCACCGATACCAGCTAAATTTACGTATTGTTCAAACCTAAATCTTTGGCTTGGCAATGCATCTTCCGGTGCAGGCACCAATAATAATATCTTCAAAATAATATGAATTTTTTATAATACCTTAAAGGTTACAATTTGCCTTTACAAAAACCTGCATTTTTCTCTAATGATTTGCCTGGTTTTTTCCATATGCTTCCCTCTGTTACAACAAAATAGAGCTTTTTAGTGATATTAAGTTTATTTAAAGGTAAAATCTCTTCAAAAATCTCTAACAATCATATAAAATCATTACAAAAAAAATATTCCAGCTTACAATTTTCACTTAACATTATTATTCCAAATTTCCCTTCCAATGATTTCTAAAAATACCGCTTAAAAGGAGGCCACGACGATGTTTTTTCCTGCATATTGGTAACTTACCCCTCATGCACAATCCCAAATGGGGATCTTAAAATATTTTTTAAAGGTATTAATGTCCAGGGACCATATCTCCTAAACTTATGGAGCATGAAAAATAAAAGAAACAATACCTTATTTAATTAAGGTATTAATGGGTACTTTTCCATCCTGGAAAAAATTCTTAAATATTACGCTCACCTGAACAGAGAGCCTGATTTTAAAAGCAATCCAATGACTGAGTATGCAAGAGTTCGATTAATGAAAAAGTGATCTATGCCGGTTGAAGCGATTATCTTTATACTTTTACAAATAATATAGAACTTAAAGTTAATAAACTCAAATACACCTGAATTTTATTTACTGTTTTTCTAAACGCCTGGGAATAATTAATATTCATAATTTCATTATAGAATTAAGCGAACTTTTTAAATAGTAAATATGGGGTAATATTGGCGATTACCAGGTTCAGTTTTAAAAAATAATAATATGAAAAATGATTGGTCGGTGGCATATATAAATGGGCGCTATTTAGAAATATCCGGAGAGATATACTTTAAGTGCGATAATTTGCAGAAAGCCGGGAGAGCGTTATTGAAATATGCTACTCAAATCTTAAAAAAAGAAAAAGCTTATACAGTGTTTGCCTTGAGCTTCCAACACTCTTTTAACTATAAATGCTTTAGGAGATCCGGTTATTTTAACCTGCCTGTAAAATTCAGGCCTCCGCATCTTTTTTTAGGAGTCAGGTCATTTAAAGAATTTAATAAAAAATTAATTGAGGAGCGGAAAAACTGGTATATCGGTTATTCGGATTCTGATACTGTATAGCACCGGCTTATTCCCTGTTTCTTCTTTTCATACTTTCACTATTATTTATATTATGCATACAATTCTTATCACGGGTGGAGCGGGCTTTATTGGATCCCACCTTACCAGATTATTTGTAACGAAATATCCCCAATACAAAATTGTAAACCTTGATGCACTTACCTATGCAGGCAACCTGGAGAACCTTACCGACATAGAAAACCAACCCAATTATCATTTCATAAAGGGGGATATTACCGACATCGTACAATTGAAACAATTGTTTGAACAACACCGGTTTACCGCAGTGTTACATTGCGCTGCTGAAAGCCATGTAGACAGATCAATAACCGATCCGCTTGCATTTGTTACTACCAATGTAGTCGGCACCGGATCTTTGTTAGTAACTGCCAAGGAGTATTGGAAAAATGATTACAGGGATAAAATATTTTATCATATTTCTACAGATGAAGTGTACGGTTCCCTGGGTGCAACGGGTTATTTTACGGAAGAAACACCCTACGATCCCCGCAGCCCATACTCCGCTTCGAAAGCTTCTTCCGATCACCTGGTGAGGGCATTTTATCATACCTACCATTTGCCTGTAAAAATATCCAATTGCAGCAATAATTACGGGCCTTTCCATTTTCCTGAGAAATTAATCCCGCTTTGTATTCATAATATCATTCATAAAAAGGCCCTGCCTATTTATGGCAAAGGTGAAAATATCAGGGACTGGCTATATGTAGAAGATCATGTGCGGGCCATTGATTTAATTTTTCACGAGGGGAAAACCGGCGAAACTTATAATATTGGCGGACACAATGAATGGACCAATATTGACCTGGTAAAAGAGCTTTGCCGGCAAATGGATGAAAAGCTGGGTCGTGAGCAAGGTGAGTCTGCAAAGCTCATCACTTACGTTAAAGACCGGGCAGGGCATGATCTCCGCTATGCTATTGATGCCACCAAATTAAAAAATGAATTAAACTGGTTGCCATCACTGCAATTTGAGGAGGGGATATCCAAAACAATCGATTGGTACCTAAGCAATACCGAATGGCTAAACCACGTTACAAGCGGGAATTATCAACACTACTATCAAAAACAATATGAAAAGCGATAAAATATGAAGGGGATTATATTGGCGGGGGGATCCGGAACAAGACTTTACCCAATTACGATGGGTATCAGTAAGCAGTTAATGCCTGTTTATGATAAACCAATGATATATTACCCGCTCAGTACATTAATGCTGGCGGGAATAAAGGAAATACTGATCATCACAACACCGGATGACCAGGCACAGTTTATGCGCCTGTTGGGAGACGGCGCTCAATGGGGTTGTAAACTATCCTTTGCCAAGCAGGTAATCCCCAATGGACTGGCACAAGCGTTTGTTATTGGGGAGCAATTTATCGGTACTGATAGTGTAGCCCTTATATTGGGGGATAATATATTTTATGGAAGTGGCTTTAGTAACCTGTTGCAGCGGTCAATTGATCCTGACGGGGCCGTAATTTTCGCATACCCGGTAAGTGATCCGGAAAGATATGGCGTAGTGGATTTTGACAGTGAATTGAATGCGTTAAGCATTGAAGAAAAACCCGCTCATCCCAAAAGTAATTATGCAGTGCCCGGTTTGTATTTTTATGATAATGAAGTAGTGCATATCGCCAGGAATATTCCACCCAGTCCTAGGGGCGAATATGAGATCACCGATGTAAACAGGATTTATCTCCAAAACAAAAAATTAAAAGTTGGTGTGCTTGACAGGGGATTTGCCTGGTTGGACACCGGTACTTTTGAATCGCTGAATGATGCCAGCGAATATGTGCGTGTGATAGAAAAAAGACAGGGTTTAAAAATTGGCTGTCCCGAAGAAATAGCCTGGCGAATGGGTTTTATTTCAAAAGAGCAATTACTTCATCTTGCGGAGACTTTACGTAAAAGTGGTTATGGCGAATATTTAGAAAGGATCATCCGGTAGAATATTTACCGGGTAATCAATCCTCCCATTATTGTTACAAAAAATAAAGTCAATATTATTAAGGGACTCCTTTAAAAAGGTGGGCATTTATACCATTACCGCTTCATTGTGCAAGGCAATATCATTTGCCGCTCTGCCCTTTTTTGTAAATACCCTCAGTGAAGGAGATATTGGTATATTGAATATTTTTGGTAATTGCATTGTTTTTTTAACTCCCATTATTTCTATGGGCGTTATTTTTACGATTTCGATCGATTATTTTAAGTTATCAAAAGAAAAATATGCACAGGTCTTTTCCACGGGTTTGGTTATTCCTGTTGTTCTCAGCCTCCTGTTACTACCTGTTTTATATATCTTTCGTAAACCCCTTGAGCGTAGTTTTAATTTTCAACAGGAATTTTTTTGGCTGATCCCCATTTGTTTGTTTTTTAATTTTAGTTTTGAAGCTTTCGTAGTATTAATGCGAAACCAAAATAAGGTTAAACTATTTACCAAAGTTTCGCTTTTAAAGATCTTGCTGGAGGTTAGCTTGTCAATAATTTTTATAATTTTTATTTACAGGAACTGGTATAGCCGGGCACTGGCTTTTTTATTATCCGGAATTGTTATTGGCGTCCTGTTTTTTTTTCATATCAAAAAGAATAAATTTTTAGTAAAGGGCATCAATTATCAAGTACTAAGGAATGAATTGTCATTCGGATTATCCGGCCTGGTCTTACAGACCGCTATCTTTTTTGTGGGAACATCCGATAAATTTTTTGTAATGTCTTTTTTTGGTAAAGTACAGGCAGGCTACTATGCGGTGGCTTCTACTTTTGCTGCCATTCAATATATTGTTTGTGTATCATTATTACAATATTTACAACCGCTCCTATTCAGGGAATTTGCGGTATTTCAGAACTGGAAAGACCAGAAACAATTATACTACAAATATTTCATAGCTATGATTGTTACCCTGGCAGGGACTATCTTATTTACTTTTATAGTTTACAATTTTGTACTCAAGCCGACCTATAAAGAATATTTATATTATTTTTATATACTAAGTATCGGTTCATTTGTGTGGACTATATCTAATATTTTTCTCCAGTTTATCGTTTTCAATAAAAATAAAAAAGTTATTTTTTTCCTCTCGCTTACCTGCATATTCATTTCCCTTGTTGTAAATTACATTTGTTCAAAATATTTTAATATAAGGTGGCTGGGATTGGGACAGATTGTTACCAATATTTCTGTGCTCTTCATCATTTTGTTTGTTAACAGGAAATTAAATTATTTTACCCCGAATGAAAGCGTTTCTAAAAAGAGTTTATAGTCTAATTCCATTTAAAAAAGCGGTGTTTTCTGTGATGAAAAAAATATGGGTTCCGCCGGTTGGAGTTTACCAGCATTTGTATTTTAATGATACAATTACCGTAGATCCGGGCAATCATGAAATTTTTAAAATGGTACACTACGGCTATCCGCTTGAAAATGAATTATTCTGGAGAGGCTTATATAATGGCTGGGAAAAATATTCAATGAGGATATGGGCAGGATTATCGGAAAATGCGGGCGTAATTTTTGATATTGGCGCCAATACAGGTATTTATTCCCTGGTAGCCAAAGCTAAAAACAAAAATGCCAGTGTGCATGCGTTTGAGCCTTTCGGGGCTATTTATGACAAGCTTGTGAAGAATGCAACTATCAATAAATATGATATTCTTTGTAATTGCATAGCAATATCCAATTATACCGGTGATGGGGTTATTTATACAGCCGATGAAAATTTTGCTTACTCTGTTACAGTAAATCAAAATCTATGGGTGAAGGATTCGGAGCCAATAAAAATTGGTATCAAAACCACCACGCTTAAGGATTATATTGAACAGCATCATATTCATTCGATCGATTTAATGAAGGTAGATGTGGAAACGCACGAACCTGAAGTGATGGAAGGGTTTGCTGATTATTTTTTACAATTTAAACCGATCCTCCTGATTGAAATATTGAATGATGAAATTGCGGGTAAATTAAACAAGTATTTTGATCCTGCCGATTTCAATTTTTATAATATTGATGAAATGGCAGGAATTAGAAAAGTCAGGACACTTGCAAAAAGTGATTTTCATAATTTTTTAATTGTACCAAAGGAAAAAGCGCACTTATACAATGAGAAAAGTTTTATTCATTTTGAATGACCTGGAAGGTGGCGGGGCAGAAAGGGTATTTGTAAATATTGCCAACGGTTTTGCAGCTAATAGTATTAGGGTAGCCTTCCTGGTGGGGAAAAAAAAGGGCACCTATTTAAATATATTAAATCCATGCATCCCGGTCATTGAAGCGGGGGGAACAACATTGTTAAAATACCTCATTACATTTCCGGGGATCTTCATTAATAATAATTATACTCATATTTTTACCGCCAGTACATATACCGGTACTGCGGCAATTATTTCAAAAATGCTCACGCGCATACCAGGAAAGATTTTCCTCACCCATCATTATTCGCTTCCGGCATCAAGGCCGTTGAAATATCTTCCGGGTGATGCGATTTTGAAACTCATTCATTTTTTTATTACACCACATGCAAATAAGATAATTGCGGTAAGTAAAGGAAGTTTGTTGTGGTTGCGAAAATTCAGCCACCATCAGTTGCAACAAGGGACCTTTATTTACAATGCTGTTTTTGATGATACTATTTATTCCCTGGCCGCAGCAGAAGTTAATTTTCCGACAGCAATAAAGGATAAAATTGTACTTCTCAATGTAGGGAGGCTTGCAGAGCAAAAAGATCATGCTACATTATTGAAGGCATTTTGTATTTTTAGACAAACCCATATGAACGCGGTATTATTTATACTCGGTACCGGTCCGTTGCAATTAATGCTCGATAATTTTATCAGAGAGCATGAGCTGTCGTCCTGCGTATTTTTAATGGGTTTTGAGCCTAATCCATACAAATGGATGGCAAGATGTGATGTATTAATTTTGTCTTCAATATATGAAGGCTTTGGAAACGTTTTAGTGGAAGCAATGGCATTGGGTAAAACAGTAGTAAGTACCAATTGTCCATCAGGCCCTGAAGAGATCTTACATGAGGGTAAATTTGGATATTTGTGCCCTGTAAGGGATCCGCTTGGGTTGTCAGATGCTATTTCGAGAGCAGTAGCGTTTCCATTTGACCAGGACTTAATAAAAGAATCCAGTAAACGTTATAAAATCGATGAAGTTTTAAAAAAATACCTGGAAATAATCTGATTGGTGCCTGATAGTGGCGCGCTGACAGGGTAAACGGCCATGGCCGGAGTAATCGCCCGGCACAGGTTCAAAACGGAAGCGACGATTTAGCGTGACCCTGCTTAACCAATAATATTGTTCTATTTTCGTTCTTACTCAAATTTGTAATTCATGTGCGGGATAGCCGGGTATGTTTCTCATAACAATACTATTACAGAACAGCAATTAAAGCAGGCTTCCCGGCTGATGGAGCATCGTGGCCCTGATGCAGCTGGTTTTTATTTTTCAGAAGACAGAACGGTTGGCCTTGCACACAGGCGTTTATCTATCTTAGATTTGTCCGCCTCCGCAAATCAACCCATGTATTCCGAGGATGGCAGGTATTGCATCGTGTTCAACGGGGAAGTATATAATTTTAAAGAGTTAAAAAAGCAGCTTGCTGATAAGGGAGCATCTCTTAAAACCAAGGCTGACACAGAGGTTATTCTCGAGCTCTTTGCTGAACAGGGACCGTCCTGCTTTGCCAGGATGAATGGCATGTTTGCATTTGCGATCTTTGATATTAAAGAAAGAGTTTTAACGCTTTGCAGGGACCATGTTGGGATCAAACCCCTGTTTATTTACCGGGATGATTCAACGTTTATTTTTGCTTCTGAATTAAAAGTGATCAAATCAGTCATTGGTAGCGGGTTAACTATTAATAAGGAGGCCATCCCCTATTTTTTACACTTCGGTTTTATCCCGCAACCGTTCACCATCTATAACAATACCACTAAATTTCCATCTGCACATTATGTACAGCTACCGGTAGGTAAGGATTTATTTGATCATGGTACTTTTGAATATATCCCATTCTGGAAGCTGGAAAATGTTATTGATCCTGTGCCAATAACCGATGAGCCTTTTGCTAAAAAGCAACTGAATGAATTATTGTTTGATTCGATTCAAAAGCAAATGATCAGCGATGTTCCGATTGGGACCTTTTTAAGTGGTGGTGTTGATAGTAGTTTGGTTACTGCCATTGCGGCAAATATTTCAGGAAGTGGCAAAATAAAAACTTTCAGCATCGCCATTGATGATGGAAAGTTTAATGAGTCAAAATATGCCAGCAAGGTAGCGAACCATTTGCAAACAGATCATCATGAATTTAAGGTAAAAGAAAAAGAAGTAATAGAGTTAGTGGATAAACTGATACCAGCTTTTGACGAGCCGTTTGGTGATTCTTCGGCTTTTCCCACAATGATGGTTAGCCGACTTGCAAGTGAGTATGTAACGGTGGCGCTTAGTGGCGATGGCGGTGACGAATTGTTCCATGGATACGGCATGTATCAATGGGCCAAGCGACTGTCCACTCCTTATTGGCAGTTAATAAAGGGTCCGTTGTACACAGTATCAAGGTTATTTGACAGTAAATACCAGCGTATTGGAAATATGTTTGGTTATACTGATAAGAAAAACAGGATCAGCCATATCTTTTCACAGGAGCAATATTATTTCAGGGAGCAGGAATTAGTTAATTTGCTTGTTAACAATAAATTTGATTTCAGCGAAATCAATAGATTACCCGTGACGGCAAGAAACCTGGGTGAAACTGAACGTCAAGCTTTCTGGGATTTTAATCATTATTTAAAAGACGATTTATTGGTGAAAATAGACAGGGCAAGTATGCAATATTCCCTGGAAGATCGGGTGCCCTTATTGGATTACAGGCTGGTTGAGTTTGCCTTTAACCTCGGAGAAAAGCTTAAAACTAAAAATGGCTCGATGAAATACCTGCTGAAGCAGGTCCTTTTTGATTATGTACCCAGGGAAATATTCGAAAGACCCAAGCAGGGATTTAGTATTCCCCTGGGCAAGTGGTTGAAAACCGATTTAAGATATTTATTGGACCATTATACTTCGGAGGAAGTGATCAATAAATATTGCGTCTTAAATTTTAGTATTGTAAATGATATCAAACAAAGATATATACAGGGGACTGCTTATTTATTCAACAGGCTTTGGCTAATCATTGTTTTGCATTGGTGGCTTGAGGATAATGCATCTTTAAAATAAATCCGGAAATGGGTAAAAGGATACTATTTATATCTTATGATGGAATGACAGATCCGCTTGGTCAAAGCCAGGTGATCCCTTACCTGGCAGGGCTTACAAGATTCGGCTATACATTTACGATATTGAGTTGCGACAAGCCCGATAAATATGACATGCATAAAGATTATGTGCAAAAACTACTGGTAGCTCTACCGATAAAATGGGTTTCTATTCCTTATCATAAATACCCTTCGGTACTGTCATCCTGGTATGATTACAGGATGCTTAAGAAAAATGCTATAAGGCTTCATTTGCAAGAGAATTTTGACCTGGTGCACACCCGTGTTGGAGTTCCTGCGTTGGTTGGATATGCGATTAAGAAGAAACTGGGCATAAAATTTTTAAATGATATTCGTGGTTTCTGGGCTGACGAAAGAGTGGATGGTGGAATGTGGGATATCAAAAATCCAATCTATAAACTAGTGTACAGGTTTTTTAAAAAGAAAGAAGATGCATTTATTATAACTGCTGATTTTAACACCTGCCTGACCTTTGCGGCACGTGCAGAAATACATAGCTGGACAAATATCCCACACCAGCCAATACCTATTGAAGTAATACCCTGTTGCGCAGATATGGAATTATTTGATCCCGGGAAAATAGATCCTTTATTGAGGCAAGATATAAAGAATGAATTAAAAATCGGGGATGATGACATGATAATAAGTTATTTAGGTTCAATAGGCGGTTGGTATTTAACAGATGAGATGATGCGGTTTTGTAAGTTGTTAAGCGATAAAATGCCTAAGGCGAAATTCCTATTCATTTCTCCGCACCTACATGAAGTAATAGAAGCTGCTGCCGTAAAATATGGGTTATCCGCCCATAAACTGATTGTGAAACATGGCAAGCGGCATGAAATACCAATATTATTATCTTTAAGTGATTATTCTTTTTTTTTCATAAAGCAATGCTATTCAAAAATATCTTCTTCTCCTACCAAACATGGTGAAATAATGGCAATGGGTATACCGGTCATAACAAACAACGGCGTGGGTGATGTAAAAGAGATTGTTGATAAGTATAATGCGGGCTATGTGGTGAATGATTTCTCCGAACAGAGTTTTAACCTGGTAATAGATAAAATGATAAGAGGCAATCCATTTAGTAAAACCGGCATAAGAAAGGGGGCAGAAGAATTTTATTCATTAGCGCATGCGGTGGATAGTTACCGGAAAGTATATGCAAGTATATTTGAGTAAATCATGAAACCTGGGTTATGGATGTCTTTCTTAGCGATCTTGTCTTTAAACTTTTTTCAGGTCTTATACAAACTTCATGCGCCATTATTTCTGGTGTAGGTTTCGATTTATTTCAGACCACAAACATTTTTAGTAAGAGTAGGTTTGCATGCCCCGCTATCGAATCAGGTATCCAGAATTTGGCAACCAGCCTCCGTCATCCGGTTAATTTTTTTCGTGAACGAATAATAAATTTCTTTCAATGTTTTTAGTAAGGGTTATTTTTGTGTTACTAATTATTAAAAGTAGTTATGGGCTCGCGTTTTCTTGTTATTGGAGCTGGTTTTTCGGGATCAGTTTTAGCAAATAAATTGGTAAATAGCCTGGATTGCCGGATCGAAATTTGGGACGAACGTAGCCATGTTGCGGGGAATTGCTTTACAAAAAGGGATGAACAAACCCAGGTAATGGTTCACCAGTATGGCCCACATATTTTCAATACCGATAAGAAGGAAATATGGGATTTTGTAAATGGCTTTGTTAAATTCTTTCCTTATGTCCACAGAGTAAAAGCAAGATCGGGCGATGCCGTTTACTCTCTTCCGGTAAATTTACATACCATCAACCAGTTTTTTAATAAAACTTTTTCCTCCTCGGAAGCAATTCAGTTTTTGGATAGTTTGGCCGATAAAAGCATTACCAATCCGCAAAATTTTGAAGAACAGGCACTTCGTTTTATTGGCAGGGGGCTATATGATGCATTTTTTTATGGCTATACCAAAAAGCAATGGGGATGCGAGCCCACTGAATTACCAGCATCTATTTTGAAAAGGATCCCTGTGCGTTTTACCTATGATGATCGTTATCATTCCAATCCATTTACGGGTATACCTATGGAAGGTTACACGGCTTTAATAGAAAAACTGGTTGTTCATCCTTTCATTTCTATCAGCCTGAATAGAAAATTTGTTTCTGGAATGAATGTCACTGAATATGACCATGTATTTTTCACAGGACCGTTGGATGCCTATTTCAATTACCGTTATGGCCGGCTTGGATATCGTACTGTTACATTTGAAAAGGGTTATGCTGATGGTGACTACCAGGGAGGTGCCCAGGTGAATTATTGCGATCTGAATTTTCCCTTTACCCGGATCACCGAGCATAAACATTTTGCCCCCTGGGAGGAACATAGTAGGACTGTTTATTTTAAGGAATTTAGTAAGGAAACCCGGGAAGAAGATGTGCCCTATTATCCAAAGCGCCTTAAAATTGATATGGGATTATTAAAACTTTATAGGGCAGAAGCTGAAAAGCTGCATAAGATTTCTTTTTTAGGCCGGTTAGCAACATACAGGTATATGGATATGCACCAGGTAATTGGTGAAGCGCTTGACTTTGCTAAGAACTTTGTAGCTTCCTATAAAGTCAACCATCCCCCGCCGGTTTTTTCAAACATCGAACCATATGAATGAAAATTAAGAACAGGTTAAATTGAATGATCGCCATTTGGCTGTACCCGGAAGAAAACAATTTCTTAAACCTGTTCAACTAATCTTCCTGCTAATTTTTTAAGAGCTGGTTACCTGTGTTGGTAGATTGGATTTTAGCCAGAACAGTAAACTCGTAAGTTTACGCCCACCGATACTGGTTTGGAGTGGTTTTCATCAGGTAAAATTACCCCAAATCCCTGTATAAGTTAATTAACCTTCAGCATACTAAAATTATTTTCGCCCATTTGCAATATGCGGTAATGGCTTTCGTTATATTAATATCCAATATTATTTAAGCTTAATAATTTCATTCCTATGGAAAAGGTAATTGCTGTGGTTGTTACTTATAACCGAAAGGTACTTTTATCTCAGTGTATTACAGCTTTACGCAACCAGACACTTAAACCTGATGCCATTCTTGTAGTAAACAATGGCAGTACAGATAATACTGAGCAATGGCTCCAATCCCAAAAGGACATATTCTTTATTACGCAAAAAAATCTTGGTTCAGGCGGTGGATTCTATGCCGGTATTAACTGGGCGTTTAAGCATAACTATTCCTGGATATGGTGCATGGATGATGATGGATATTCCAGGGAAGATGCACTTGAAAAAATTTTAGAGGCCGACGTTGAAATACTTAGCCTTCGTAATTGTGCGGTTCTAAATAAGGATGATAAAAAAAGCTTTGTCTGGAAAACAAAGAATTATACGACCATTGACGAGGTAGACACCAAATTGATCAAGGGTATCGGGCATCCGTTTAATGGTACCATGTTGCATCGTAATCTAATAGAGAGAGTGGGACTGCCTAAACCAAAATTGTTTGTTTGGGGCGATGAATCAGAATATTATTGCAGGATTACGAAGAAAAACAACATTCCTGTATACACTGTTACAGACAGTATTCACTATCACCCTGCCGCAACCTTTGGCTTTAAAAATGACTGGGATTATACCAATGACTGGAAGATGTATTACTATGTGCGTAACCGTTTTAATATAAACCAGTCAAAATTCAAATACAAACTCCTGGCTATTTTAAATTATTGTTTCTTTTTGGTGGCGATTGCAGGAGTGGTATTGATGTATCAAAAAACTGATAAAGTAAAAAAACTGAATTTTATTTTCTGGCCTGCTGCAGATGCGTTTTGCAGCAACTATAATGCTACGCCACAAATGATATTATCCAGGTTAAGTGGCAGTCTGACTACAAATTTTGGAAATTCAGTTAATAATCATATAAGAAATATATTGGCAACCTTATTTGTGGCACCAGAACTGTCAGGTTCTCCCCGGAAGGCACAAATATAGCTGGTTCGTTAAAAGTACATTTTGATAAATGCAGCCCGTTTTGTTTCAACAAATTTTTTTTTCTTTTTTTTTGTGACCTCATTTATCAACACCAATGCAATAATATGAAAGGGCATGCATTGAATCTTATACCTCACCAACGTGCCAAAGTTAAGCGCTGTTGATCCTACAAAAAGTGCAAATACGAAAGAAAAGAAGAAACAAAACATCACCATGGGATCTTTAAAAATAGTTGCTATAAAATTTAAAGGTCCTGCCTTAATAAAAACAAATAATGTAAATATCATTAAAGCAAGGCTTTCCAGCGATGACAATAAGGTAGAGACCTTTTTTGATTCCCAGAGATATGGCCTGTAGAAAGTGGCCGTTATAGCAGCAGGAGCCATTTTTATCAGGCTAAGATTGCTGCCATCAAAATCTACTCCGAGAGAAAAAGAGGATTCTGCCGCATCGGCCATATTAATAAAGGATGTTTGCTGCAATTTTACCGATTCAGATAATTTGTCCAATGCAAAGTTTCCCAATTCTTCCTGCAATTTATCCGCAATAACAAAAAATCCCAAAGGGCCTATTATAAATAACGCAAGAAAAGCAATAATTTTTAAACTGGTTTTTTTAATAAGTTTAAAATTGGACAATACCAGGAACAAGATTAGAAAAGGAAGGTAGGAAAACAGGATATATGACTTTACGATGGCAATAGTATATCCTGCAGCCGCCGCAATCAATAAATTTTTAGCAATAGATTCTTTTTTATACAGGGCAGCATAAATTGAATAGGTCATCCAGCCCAGCATGCCTGTACACAAAGGGTCTTTCAATATGCCTGAGCTCCAAAAAACAAAAGTAGGTAAGTATAAAATGGCGATGGCTAACTTTCTATGTAAATGGGGATATTGTTCATAAAAGAATTTATACAGCCGCCACACACCACTATAAGAGATCATCGAAAAAATCAGGTTGATCACCAGGTAATTGCGAAAACTAACAAATGAAAATATACTAACAAGCCTGGTCACGAAATAATTGCTTTCACTCCTGAAATACCCTTCATTAAATGGGTCAAACAAGAGGGTTTGGTCAAAATCCGCTCCAGCTGAAAAAATCCATTTCAAATTGGAAGCGTCGTGGCTGATTAATTTGGCAATATTAATACCTTCTGTGTAATACAAACCCGTAGAATCGCCGGGAGAAAGATAAACGTTGAAAATAGTAAATGCCACCGTACTGAAAACTTTTATCCAAAAGCCCTGCCTGTGATACTTTTTTAACACGGGATCTTCGATACGTTTCCTTCTTGCCGAAAAAATAAGATTAAATATTAAAACATACAAAGGAAACAATATGAAATCAATAAACCCCATCCGTTTTGAAAATCAGAATAATAGTTGTTGATGAAGAAGTGCCCGGGCAAATTTATCCTAAAATATCATTGCTATTGAATAATATGCATTTATTTTGCTCCAATCAAAGTTAACATTATATGTGTGGAATTGCAGGTGCCGTAAATTTTAGACTGGATTACCGGCAGATAGATGAAAGCATGTTGCATCGCGGACCTGATGAACAACATTGTTTTACGGTTGATAATGTAGATCTGTATCATTTGCGCTTAGCCATACTTGATATTAGCGGTGGTAAACAACCGATGCAGCTAGATGATCGCTACACCATCATCTTTAATGGTGAAATATACAACCACAATGAAATACGAGTTCAACTTAATATTACCGGTAAAACCACCTCCGACACGGAAACCCTTTTGCTATTGTATCGCAGATATGGTGTTGATTTTTTGAACTACCTCGACGGTATGTTTGCTTTTGCAATTTACGACCGGGAGGAAAAGACGATATTTATTGCCAGGGACCGGGCGGGGAAAAAACCGCTTTATTATTACGCCGATAAAGAAAAAATAGTTTTTGCCAGCGAGTTAAACTGTATTAAGAGCTTGCTTCCTTTAGAAATGAATCGCGACAATTTTTATCATTACCTGCGGTTGGGTTCTTTTTACAAACAGCATACACCATATAAAAATGTAAGCGAGTTACCTGCTGGCAGCTTTTTATTGATTGATTGTTCTACACTTGAAATCAGGAAAAAATGCTGGTGGAATATCAATGATTTTTATAAACTTTCAAATAAGGACGGTTTTAATGAAAGTCTTGAAAAAGTGGACCAGTTTTTACATTCCGGTGTAAAAAGAAGAATAGAGTCATCCGATCTGGAGGTGGGTAGTTTTTTAAGTGGTGGTATTGACAGCGGGTTAACTACTGCAATCGCCAGTGAATACACTAATTCATTAAAAACATTTACCGTTTCTTTTGCCGGCGAATATGACGAAGCTCCATTGGCAAAACTGGTAGCTGATAAATACCAAACTGATCACACAGAAATAGAGATCGGTTTTGGTACACTTAAAAAAGATCTCGAAAGCATTATTGGCAACTACGGCGAGCCTTTTTTCGATAGTTCGGCAATACCCAGTTATTATGTGAGTGAAGCCGCAAAGAAACACCTGACGGTTATACTGAATGGTGATGGCGCTGATGAGTTGTTTGGAGGTTACCGCCGGTATGTGCCATTTGCCCGGTACGATTTTTTTAAAACAAACCGGTTAGTAAGAAATTTCTCAGGGTTGTTGAAAACTATACTGCCTCTTTCCCATAGCAAAAAATCGAACTATAATTATTTTTACCGGTTAGCTTCATTGGCTTCAAAAGAAAACCTCGAAATTTATTTATCTGCAGGTGTTGATATTATGGAGGATTTTGAACAGCATATCATTCATCCATCATTTGATTACCTGCATTTGATGAGGGATGACTTTAATGATATTGTCCATGCTGAAGTGAGTGGTTTAAAGAAACTGATGAATATGGATTTTAACACTACTTTATTCAGCCAGTTATTGGTAAAAATGGATATCGCCAGTATGGCTAATTCTTTAGAAGGCAGGAGTCCTTTTTTATGTAAGGAATTGCTGGAATATGCACCGGTTATGCGGGATGACTATAAAATAAAAGGAACCACCACTAAGTATTTGTTAAGGCAACTTGCAAAAAAATATTTACCCGGCGAGTTGCTTGGTCAGCCAAAACGTGGATTTGAAATCCCCCTGAAAAATTGGGTGGAACATGAATTGAAAGAGATTGTTTTCGATTATGTAGGCGCGGCATCAGCACTTTCACCCCAGTTGATTGATAAGGGATTTATCAACTCTTTATTAAACCATACAGCCAAAATACCTGGCGAAAAAAGAGCCAAAATATTGTGGACTTTGATGAGTATGGAAATTTGGTACAAAAGGAATTATTTGACTTAATACACCATTTTACTGTATTGATGCGTAACCTACTAACTTAAGATTCCGGTTTTTATGATACTGAGTTGTTCTGAAACCGGCCTTTAATATTCGTCATTCCTGTTAAATTCCCACCATGACTTTATCGGGTTTTGCCATCATAGTACAAATTATCAACATGATTTAAATAATAAATTCAACTGATTTTCAGGTTTGAGAATTTGAAGTTGGCTAATAATGATTTTTCGGATTCTTTATGATTGCGAACCCGGCCAGTGGGGTCCCCGGCCATGGGGTACGCTGCGGGTTGCATGCATTCAACTGCAGGATTTGTACCGTTTCATTTTTTTTTGCAGATCCTTAAAACCCTCCATTGGAGGAAGGAGAGGTATTTAAGGCATAATTTTAAACAAACGTTGTTGAATTTTGTAATATAAAGTATAAATTAATTCAATGGACTCATTTACAATCAAGGACCTCGAAAATTTATCCGGAATTAAAGCTCACACGATCAGGATCTGGGAACAACGTTATCAATTTCTGAAACCCAGTCGGACAGGAACTAATATACGATATTATAGTAATGAGGAATTAAAGAAAGTGCTCAACATCGCATTGCTCAATAAGTATGGATTTAAGATATCTCATATCGATAAAATGAATGAATCCGAGGTAAGGGAGAAAATCCTTTCGCTTAATCAATTGGAGGCACTGCAGGAAAGGATTGTAAACGAGTTAATACAATGCATGGTAGACCTGGACGTAGAAAGGCTCGAAAATATACTGGACAATTATATCAGGTCAAAAGGTATTGAAAGAACTATTACACAGATCATTTTTCCATTTATGGAAAAAATTGGTATTCTTTGGGTTACCAACCACATAAATCCTGCGCAGGAGCACCTGGTGAGCAATATCATCAGGCAAAAATTGATTGTGGGTATTGAAAGCGTTTCTACATCACTGAAAGTAAATAAAAGCATTCTTCTCTTTTTGCCCGAAGGCGAATACCATGAATTGGGCATGTTGTTTATGTACTATTTATTAAAAAGCAGGGGAGTTGCCACCATATATTTAGGTGCCAATGTGCCTTTGCATGATGTGGAATATGTGGTAAATTTAAAAAAGCCCAACTATTTATACTCACACCTGACTTCCGTGGGTCATAATTTTAATTTCGATAAATTCATCTCGTCAATCACCAAAAGGTTTGCAGGAACGCCAATTATTATTTCCGGGTTATTAACGCATACCTACGAAAGAAAGATCCCTCTACAAGTTACTTTTAAAAAATCCTTTTCAGAAGTCATGGAATTTGTGTCTGCTTTATAAATTTGGTTCCTACCTTATCCCTTATGCTATATTGTGCTTTATAAATGGCTGGTTTGCAATATGTTTAATGTTTTACCTGTATCATTAAACATTTTTTTGAATTTACAAATCTTTTTGTTTAGCTTTACCGTATATTTAATTAAACACATTGTGATGTCATCCATAGATTTCAATCAATTATTATTAAGCAATACGGAGTTTTTAAAACCTTTTGCGGTTACATTAACGAGGGATAATGAAATAGCGAAAGATTTACTCCAGGAAACTATGTACAGGGCCCTGGCTAATAAAGAAAAATACAATGTAGGAACTAATATCAAGGCATGGTTGTACACGATCATGCGCAATATATTTATCAATAATTATCGACGTAAAGCAAAACAAAATACCATTTTTGATACCACACCCAACGAGTTCTTATTAAACTATAACCAGGTCACTACTACTAATGCTGCTGAAGGCGCACTAAAAATGAAGGAGATATATGCAGCCATTCACAGGCTTCCTGAAATTTTTCGTAATCCTTTTATGTTGTATTTCGAAGGATATAAATATCATGAAATAGCTGATATGCTGGTGGAACCATTGGGGACAATCAAAAGCCGGATACATTTTGCCCGTAAATTATTAAAAGAGCAAATCTCGCGCTATTAAATTTTTTTTTCATGATTTTTTTTTTGATATTTATTAAACACCAGTAAACTAATTTTCGATTCTTGAAAAAAGTTGTTATTATAGGTAGCGGATTTGCGGGTCTTTCCTCTGCCGCATTTATGGCTAAGTCTGGATGGGATGTAACAGTACTGGAAAAGCAGGAGTCGGCCGGTGGAAGAGCAAGGCAGTTAATTGAGGAAGGTTTTACTTTTGATATGGGGCCAAGCTGGTACTGGATGCCCGACGTGTTTGAAAGATTCTTCAATAGCTTTGGCAAAAAAGTCGAAGATTATTACCAGTTACACAGGTTGGATCCCTCCTACAGAATTTATTGGCCCGATGATAAAATGGATATACCGGCTGATTACAATGAATTGAAAAGCCTTTTTGATAGAACAGAACCCGGTAGTGGCGACATGCTCGATAAATTTATAAATGAAGCGGCTTATAAATATGAAGTAGGTATTAATAGACTGGTTCATAAACCCGGGCAATCCTTATTCGAGTTTTTTGATTGGGAACTTGTAAAGGGAGTTTTGAAATTAGATGTTTTTAGTTCTATAAAGAGCCATGTTGGCAGGCATTTTAAAAATGTAAAATTGCGTGAACTGCTTGAGTTTCCCGTGTTGTTTTTAGGTGCTTTGCCAGGGGATACACCGGCACTGTATAGCCTGATGAATTATGCAGATATAAAATTGGGTACATGGTACCCGCAAGGCGGTATGTATAAAATCGTGGAAGGAATGACAAGTTTAGCAACTGAACTGGGTGTTAAATTTTATTATAACCATGATGTAACAGCAATAAAAGTTGAAAATGGGATAGCAACAAAAGTGGTAACCTCCACTAATTACATGTCACCCGTAAATTATGAAATCTCAATTCCTGGCATTCGGCGATCCATTGAAAGTTCTTTTGATGCTGATGTGGTTATAGGTGGCGCGGATTATCATTTTATTGAATCAAAACTCCTGCCCCTGAAACATAGAAGTTATACTGAAAAATACTGGAATAACAGAGTTATGGCACCCAGTTGCCTGTTGTATTTTGTAGGATTAAAGAAAAGATTAAGCAACTTATTGCACCATACTTTATTCTTTGATGTTAGTTTTGAAGTTCATGGCAAGGAGATCTATACAAGGCCGCAATGGCCTGGGGAACCATTATTTTACGTCTGTGCCGCTTCAGTAACGGATAAAACAGTGGCTCCTACGGGTTGCGAGAATTTATTTTTTCTGATCCCCGTAGCAAGCGGTTTGGAAGGAGACACAGAAGACCTCAGAGATAAGTATTTTGAACAGGTATTAACGCGTTTTGAAAACAAGTTGGGGCAATCTGTAAAAGATTCTATAATTTACAAGAAATCCTATTCAGTTAGTAACTTTAAGAGTGATTATAATTCTTTTAAAGGGAATGCGTATGGTTTAGCGAACACTTTGTTACAAACTGCCATTTTAAAACCAGGGTTGCGAAGTAAAAAAGTCAGGAATTTATTTTACACTGGTCAGCTAACTGTGCCAGGTCCGGGAGTTCCACCCAGTTTAATCAGTGGCGAAGTGGTAGCAAAGGAGGTGGTAAAGCATTTTGGTTAGATACAGCCACGGACACAAAGAAAGGAGCCGTGCCTGTATTTTATTCATATATGACTCGTGACGCAAAAAAACCATTAAAAGAAATGATGAACCTTTTTAATGAATTAAGTCAGCAGTGTAGTAAAGCTACTACAGAAAAGTATAGCACTTCCTTCAGTAGCGCCATTAAATTACTTCACAGTGATCTGCGCAAACCCATATTCAATATTTATGGATTTGTTCGTTTTGCGGATGAGATCGTAGATACTTTTCACAAATACAATAAAGAAGTATTGTTGGGGGAATTTAAAATTGAAACTTACAGGGCCATTGAAAGAGAGATCAGCCTGAACCCGATTTTACATAGTTTCCAGATCACGGTAAATAAATACCAAATATCGCACGATTTGATTGAAGCATTTTTTAAGAGCATGGAAATGGATCTGAGTAACACCACTTACAACAGTAGTGGTTATAAAGAATATATTTATGGAAGCGCTGAAGTAGTAGGGCTAATGTGCCTCTATGTGTTTTGCGAGGGCGATAAGATCTTGTATGAAAAATTAAAGCCCGGTGCACAATCACTGGGTGCAGCATTTCAGAAAGTGAATTTTTTACGGGATGTAAAAGCGGATTTTGAACAACTGAGCAGAACCTATTTTCCTGAAGTGGATTTCAGTAATTTTACAACTTCCATGAAGAAACAAATTGAAGAGGACGTTGCCAAAGATTTTGCAGATGCGTATGAAGCGATCACGCATTTGCCGGTCAAAGCCAGGTTTGGGGTCTATGTAGCATACAAATATTATTTATCCTTATTCAGGAAGATAAAAAAGATAAAGCCCAGCAATATTTTAGAACAGCGAATACGCATTCCAAATTACGGGAAAGCGTATATTCTTGCTAAAGCAAGTTTACGCAGCCAATTGAACTTATTATAAAGAAAAATATTTATGGATGTTATTTTAGTAGATGAAAAGGATCAGCCGATCGGGACGATGGATAAGATGGAAGTTCACCAAAAAGCCCTGCTACACAGGGCTTTCAGCGTATTTATTTTTAATGATAAGGGCGAGCTGCTTTTACAAAAAAGGGCGGCAAATAAATATCATAGCGCAGGTTTGTGGACAAATGCCTGTTGTAGCCATCCCCAGCCGGGGGCCGACACTTTAACGGCTGCGAACAAAAGATTGTACGAAGAAATGGGGTTCAATACCATATTGGAAAAAGCATTTGATTTTATTTATAAGACTTCATTCGATAATGGATTAACGGAATATGAATTTGATCATGTGCTGGTTGGTACCTATGCCGGCGAAATAATCCCCAACCCGGACGAAGTTGCCGACTTTTGTTTTAGGCCGGTTGAGGAGATAAAAAGTTCATTACAATCCCATTCTAATAAATACAC
This sequence comes from Ferruginibacter sp., assembly GCA_040006615.1. Classification (GTDB taxonomy): domain Bacteria; phylum Bacteroidota; class Bacteroidia; order Chitinophagales; family Chitinophagaceae; genus Ferruginibacter. The sequence continues at coordinate 13,046 of JBDTWP010000007.1, read as the reverse complement.
CTACTGGTTTAAAATCGCTTTTCCAAAAGTGGAAGCGTATATCGCGAGTCTTGCTCCAAAATCTTGATGTAGTTTGAAAAAATATTGGTTTGAAAGGAAACTGTCTGAAAATGAGTTTAAAGATTTCTTATAATAGCAAAACTGTTTGGTGTGCACGCCATCATCAGATTGCAGCGGCTGCACCACTTCGGGTTGGTAACAGTTTACGCAGTTATAGGCTAAAACTTCAGATAAACCTGTGGTAAAAAACATTTCAAAATATCAAATAGCAACAGCAATTGCCATTTTTTTTCATTGTTTCGGTTTGGCAGGAATTCTCATCTTTCATTCAGATTTCTTTATTCAGGCAACTCCCATTAACCTATTATTATCGTTTTCATTGCTGGTTTGGACCCAGCGGAATAAAAATGGAGCCTTCATTCTTTTTGTGATCATGGTTGCAATAGTCGGGTTTTTTTCAGAAGTAGCAGGAGTTAATACCGGTTTATTATTCGGCAATTATAGTTATGGCAGGGTTTTAGGGGCCCAATGGTTAGGGGTGCCTTTATTAATAGGCATCAACTGGTTAATTATTATTTTTTGTTGCGGAATAAGTATTCATACATTACTTTTAAAAGGGATTAAACGCATAAGTGCTAATAATAAGGAGCCACCCCTTGTACTAAAAGCAATGTCGGTAATTGTGGATGGAGCTACTTTAGCCGTTGTATTTGATTGGCTTATGGAGCCTGTCGCTATAAAACTGGGTTTTTGGATTTGGCATGGAGATGGAAGCATTCCATTATATAATTATATTTGCTGGTTTGTGATCAGTATGGTCTTGCTAACCATCTTTCATTTCTGTAAATTTAACAAGGAAAACAAATTCGTAGTAAATTTGTTACTTATTCAGGCCCTGTTTTTTTTGATTTTGCGAACATTTTTGAAATAAGTTCCGACCTGGCATCTAAGATTAATTTTATGAGTGTACTTCTTTTTATATCCATTGGTTTGGTTACATTCTTTATTATGGAGGGTATCACCTGGCTTACCCATCGTTTTATAATGCATGGCTTTTTGTGGTACCTGCACGAAGACCATCATAAAAAGGGCCCCGGGTTTTTTGAAAAGAATGATGCCTTTTTTCTGATTTTTGCCATACCATGCTGGCTATGTATTATGTTGGGTATACAATTCCAGGTATATTGGCTTGCGGCCATCGGGTCAGGGATTGCTCTTTATGGTTTTGCCTATTTTCTGGTACATGAAGTAATCATTCATCAACGGTTTAAATTTTTTACCCGAAGCAACAACACGTATATAAGAACTATACGCTGGGCGCATAAAATGCATCACAAGCATTTAGATAAGTATGAGGGGGAAAGTTTCGGTATGTTGTTAGTCGCAAAAAAATATTGGGATAAGGTAAGATGGGATAACAAAAAAAAGCAAAGGAATACAAGGGAATCATCAAACCGGTCAATTTGAATTTTCAGGGTATTTTTTGTAACAGGCTTAAAAAGTACCATGCGATATGGTAGCAGGCGTAAGTATAGGATGGACAATGCAGACGGGCTGGGACTTACCTTAACAACATTCCTTTATTTGGTTTTTTATTCCATAACATAATCACCTCTTTTTCGGCACATCCATACGGCTGGCCCGGAGTGCCTCTGATATGAATACGCACTATACCTATTTTCTAATTCTTGCGGTGACATTAGCCGGGCCCCTTGCATTGAGCTTCGACAAAAAAGTGAAGTTTTACAAAAACTGGAAATATCTTTTACCTTCAATGATTATTCCCGCCTTGCTTTACATTGGCTGGGATATTTATTTTACTTCAATGGGAGTGTGGAGTTTTAATGATAACTATATCATTGGTAAAAAACTGTTGAACCTGCCTGTTGAAGAAGTATTATTCTTTTTAGTTGTCCCTTATTGCTGCATATTTATTTATGAATGTATCCGGTGCTATTTTCCGGGCCTGCAAAATAAAAGATCCGCTGACATAATATTGCAGGTATTGGCCATTGTTTTATTCATCAGCGGAATTTTTTTTTATAAGAAATACTACACTTCCTGGACATTCGTTTTTTGTTCCCTATTTATAATGATCATTTATTTCTTCAGGAATTTTTTTAAAGATTTTGATGCAATATCTTTCCTTGTTTCTTTCGCTATTGTTTTAATACCTTTTTTAATTGTAAACGGTTTTCTCACAGCCATCCCGGTTGTATTGTACAACGATTTTGAGAATACAGGAATCAGAATTTATACTATCCCGTTTGAAGATACTTTTTACGGAATGCTGCTGGTAATGATGGATATTGCTTTGTTTGAAAAGATCCGTAACCGTATGAAGGATTAAAAATAATTAAGAAAACGGCAGTGGCCTTATTTTACTTCGGACAATTCTTCCCATCCTAAAGTATACCTGGGCTCCTCTGTTCCTGACGCATTTTCCAATCCCCGGATAAACCCGATGTGGTAAACGGCTATCAGCCCAGTCGGTGGTTGATTAGTGTCATCCTCCTGAAATATTTAATATTAACATCTTTTTATTCATCCAACAGCCGTCTGGGTTTTAATCATTTTATCATCCAACATTCCGTATAACATATACAACCACCCCCCAAATTTTAAAATCACTAAACTCGCTTACATCAATCGTTGCGAGTTTGGGTGTTTCCGGTATCAACCTCAATTTGTTCATGGCCATGTCAAGCCTTCGTATCAACATTTCCCCATCGATCACTGCGATCACTATTTTACCAGTTTTCGGTCTTATGCTTCTATCAACGATGACAATATCGCCATCAAAAATGCCCGCATTAATCATGCTGTTACCATTCACCCGCATAAAAAAAGTAGCCGGTTTGTTGCGGATCAGTTGTTCGTTCAGGTCAATGCCCCGTTCCATATAATCATCTGTTGCGGCCCCAAAGCCTGTTTCGTTGGCTGTTTGTACATCATATTGAGTAAAACGCTCACTGCCAATATACCCTCTGTTAAAAAAGTTTTCCACTTCCATATAAAAAATTTGAAATTGGCTAATAAATTTAGTAAATTTATGCTAAAATAATTGGTAAATAAATTTCAGTTTAATAAATATTTTTTTAAAATGAACAATCTGATCAACACTATTCCCGGCTATAGAATATTTGAATACCTGCTGGTGCTCAATCCTCATGAAGAGTTGCGAAACAGGATCATGCAACTAAAAAAGCATTTTTATGAAACCTACCAATCTGAAAAAGCTTTATATATTAAACCATACCTGGCACTTGCAGGTTTTGTTCAGTACCAGATAATGGAAGAACGGTTAGTAAACAGGCTAAAGACAATTGCAATGGGCTATCATCCAATTAAAATAGAAATGAAGGATTTTGGAAGTTTTCCATCGCATACCATTTATATCAATATTACTTCAAAACTGCCTGTACAGAATTTAATAAAGCAGGTTCGGTCAGAAGCACAACGGCTTATGAAGCTGAATGATGAAAACAAGGCGCATTTCATTATGGAACCTTATATAACCATTGCCCGGAAGTTGCTTCCATGGCAATATGAAAAAGGCTGGCGAGAATACAGTAGCAAGCATTTCACGGGGAGGTTTATTGCAGATGCCATGTTGCTATTAAAACGTCCGGTGGGGGAAATAAAGTACCAGGTCGTGCAACGATTCGATTTTCAAAACCTTCCGGTAACAACCACACAGGGAATATTATTTGTCTGAATGGCAATATAAATGGTGCGAATGAAAATTCAGCTATAATCAAAGTTGCCGCTGCAGTTGACATGGCTCCTGTACCTTACACTTTTTTGGAATGTTTTCAATTTCTACCTGGGTTCATTTCATTAAAAGGTAAGTCAACACAGTCGAAACCGCCGTCAGGATTCAGCCGTTTAGGGGTTCCGGGAAGTGTAAACCAAATAGACCGGAGAAACTTAAATATTTCGTGTAATCAATGAATAAAAATTTTGACAATAAAAATGGAGAGCAAACTGAAACAGGATCATCATAAAGTAGGTGCTACGCCGCAGGAGCAGCCTATCCAATACATCCAGGGCCGCGGTGCGCAGTTGAATACCAAGAACCGGTTTATAAAAAATGAATCCACGAAAGAACATGTGGAGGGTATAGATGATTGGGAAGAAACCAATATCCCTACACAATATCTTGAGCAGGAATCTAAAACGATCGTCAACAAAGTAGAGAGTCCCGATGTAGGTATGAGCTACAGTATGAATCCCTATGCCGGCTGCGAGCATGGATGTATTTATTGTTATGCCCGTAATGTACATGAATACTGGGGTTATAGCGCCGGGCTTGATTTTGAACGTAAGATTATCGTCAAGAAAAATGCGCCCCGGCTGTTGCGTAAATTTTTAATGCATCCCAAATGGGAATGCGTGCCAATTATGCTGAGTGGTAATACGGATTGTTATCAACCTGCGGAACAGCAATACAGGTTAACCAGAAGCTTGCTGGAAGTGTGCAATGAGTTCAATCAGCCGGTAGGTATACTTACAAAAAATTCCTGGATATTAAAAGATAAGGATGTGCTGCAGGAAATGGCGGGGAAAGGAATTGTTTCCGCGATGGTTAGCATTACTTCTTTTAATGAAGACCTGCGCCGGGTTATGGAACCAAGAACCTCTACTGCCAGGCAAAAATTAAAAGTGATCGAAGAGCTAAGCAGTGCGGGAGTGCGAATGGGGGTCATGATGGGGCCGATGATTCCGGGTTTGAATGAACACGAGATGCAGCGAATTATGAAAGCTGCGGCCGATGCCGGAGCCACATTTACGGCGTATACTTTTATCCGGTTGAACGGAGCCATCAAATTGTTGTTTCATGACTGGCTCTATAAAAATTTCCCCAATCATGCGGACAAGGTTTGGCATTTGATAGAGCAAAGTCATGATGGGAAGGTGAATGACACAAGATGGGGCCTGCGTATGCGGGGAGAAGGAAATATTGCCCAAATGGTAGCGCAGCAATATAAGAAATATGGCAAACTATACAAGATGAATGCGGAGGAGTGGAGTTTGAATACAAAGATTTTCAGAAGGCCGGGCGAGCAGGGCAAGCTTTTTTAAAACTAAAAAATCATATAGTATGATCTCAATAACCAAAGATTACCTTACGTATATTATTTTTAAGAAAATCAGTGAAACAATTGATATTTACCGGGAATCAAAAAGGCATCAGTTCGATAATGAACCTTATCCCGGCGCTACAGATGAGGAGGTATTGGATTTTATTATATCCATTCCATATTTCGAAGAAAAATTGAAAGATTTTTTGCTGGGTAACCTCGGTGTTGAAACCATCATTATCGGCCAGACCTGGGAAATTGAATTTATAAAAAAGACCCGGTTATGGGCTGAAAGCTTTGAATGGCTTTATGAGAATGATTATTTTTTGATTGAGGCGCATATCAGCGGAATTAAAAGGGATAAAATGTTTTTGACGTTACCTTATTGAAAATAAAACCGGAACACCGGATTTGTCAATATGAATGTCAGGTATATAAACATCGGTTGTTACGAATGAATAGAGAGTTCAACTGTTAAAAAAAACTCTTAACCATGGCCTCAGTTCCGGTCAGACGAGTAAGTCCGGATGTTAATTTTCCGCATTGGCTTTTAGCCAGTTCAATACCGCCCTCGTCTCTTCCGAAAAATCTTTTATATCTTCCTCTGTTATCTGACCGTCTATATAGATACCCGCTACCGTAAGCAGGTAATCGCCACCCGTTATTCCATTATAACGTTTACCAATTTGTTTTTCGCACTCTTCAATTTTTTTATATAATTGCTGGTAAGCGGTATTGGCATTTAATCTACCTTGCTTCCACGCCGAAACCACCTTGTCCACTTGTTCCAATGCTGATTTGAATTCAATATCTGCTCCCTTGTCGATCAATACCCTGGCGATCTTTTTTTCATGTTTGGTTAGTTGATGCATGACTTAAGGGATCTTAGATAAATAAATTATTTTATTTCTTGCCACTCCCTCCAAATAGGCTGCTTAATACTTTTAACGCATTTTCTACAACGCCTGCATTGCTGATAGGTAATTTCAAATAGGTTTGCCCGGTCACTCCATCAGTTTCTGTAATATTTTTAACTAACCGTTGGGTGCTTTCGGGGTTGCCCAATATGTTTAATAACCCTTCTAAAAAACCAGCGCCTTTTACTACAACTTCTTCTTCTATTCCGGGGGAGGAAATATTGGTTGAAGGGGATATTTGATGATCATTTATCCCATTAGACGGGGCCTCCATAGGAAATTCTTCCCCGGTTACTTCTACTTCCATTATTGTACCATAAGGCTTTACCCCCATTTGCTTTTCAGTTTGTATTTCTTCATTTGTATCATAACCCGCTTGTATATCCGCCAATCCTGTAGTGACAGATTCCACGGATTTCATAAACTGTTTAAACTTGTCTTCTCCTAAAAAGATATTATTATCCCCACCATCCAAAATTCCTGCTGCTATTCCTTTCTTAAATTTTAATACGTCTAGCATACGGTGTTCAATGCTGTCCTTGGAAACCAGGTTGATAATGCTCACATTCTTCTTTTGTCCGAGTCTGTAAATCCGCCCCACCCGTTGTTCCAATACTGCAGGGTTCCACGGAATATCCAGGTTGATAAGGTAAGCGGCCGATTGTAAATTAAGCCCAACACCACCTGCATCTGTTGATAAAAATACTTTGCAATTTTTGTCATTTGTAAAATTGGCGTATAGCTCACCCCTGTTTTTGCCAGGTATTCCACCATGCAGGTACTCAAAACCAACTTCCCTTTCCTTTAGGATGATGGCCACCAATCTTGTCATACGCTCCCACTGGCTAAAAATCACTACCTTCTCATCAGGCATTGCAAATATTTCATCCAATATATTTTGCAGTTCGTCTAATTTAGTTTGATGGTTTGTTTCCTGGTCCAGGATATAAGTAGTATCGCTAACCATTCTCATCATGTTCAGTAACTTTAATAAAGTTTGCCTGTCTTCTTCACTTAAAAAATGCATTCCTTTCCATTTTTTTACCAGTTTTGCTACTTTGTCTGCATATTCCGAATGTAAATCTGCTTGTTGAATTGTGAGCGGTACAAAAAGGTTTTTATCCATCCGCTTTGGCAGATCTTTCAGCACTTCATTTTTGGTGCGACGTAGCATAACATCCTGCAGCAATGTGCCCACTCCATTCAGATCCTTATAACCTATTACTTTATCAGTACCATCATTTTCAAGTACCTGGTGTCTGGAAAGGAAATTGTGCAATGACCCAAGCATGTATGGATTTACTATTTGCATTAATGAATACAAGTCTTCAATTTTGTTTTCTACCGGCGTGCCGGTCAGCACAAAAGCATAGGTGGTTTTAATACGCTTAATTGAAGCCGATGTTTTTGTTTTCCAGTTTTTAATACGCTGCGCCTCATCCAGGATCAATACATCGGCCTGCATGCCATTGAGGTATTTAAAATCATTTGAAGCCATTTGATAACTCACGATCAGATAGTCAGCAGTATTGGAATTGTATATTTTCTTTCTTGTTAAAATATTTCCCTCTACCACGATTACATTTTTATTGCCTGTAAATTTTTCAATTTCTGTTTTCCACTGGTATTTTAATGAGGTTGGACAAATGATGAGTGCTGTGTTGATATTAAATTGTTTTCTCAACACTTCCGTACTTACTATAGCCTGCAGTGTTTTTCCAAGCCCCATGTCGTCCGCCAAAATGCACCTTCCCGCTTTTACCGCAAACAAGACTCCCTTTTCCTGGTACCGGAATAATCTGGCTTTACTGATGCCGTTAAATAAAGCGGTTTGTTTTTCAGCGACAAGTTGTTGACGATGCTGGCTGTTTCGTTCCTGCACAATATATTCAAGCGCATCGGAATAGCACCTGAATTCCGGATGAATCCTATGCGCCTTTTGCAGAAAAATTTCAAACTGCAAAAAAGATGATTCCAATAAAACCATATTATTATTAAAAAAAGCGGATGCTAATTTTTTGAATTGCCCCCCATTTTCTGTTCCTATACGCAGTTTTACCTTTCTTTCACCCCTGTAGTCTAAATAAACGGATGTATAGGGTGGTATGTAGGGAATACCTAATTGTCTTCTTAAAGCGGACTTTGATTTTATCTTTAACAGAACAGCTTCTATATGTTTGCAGGTGCCCAACTGGTTGGTCTTGAAATCGGGGCAACTGCAAAAGTTTAGCGAATTGTCTGCGCTGCGAAGGGCGACTTTATAAGTATTGGATGTTTTGTCATTATCCACTTTGTAATCACCAAAAACCACCCCGTCACTTGTTTTTTTAATACTGAAATTTTCATCCTCTGCAATTTGCTTCCGCAAAATTATTTGCCAGTCCAAATCACCCATGTCAATCGGTTTTCGTGTATGGGATATCCTTATTTTTAATGGGGCCTGTTTTTTTGCGCCGGGTTTCTTTTTCATTATTGTGTTTGATGTGTAATTTAGTTTGGAAAATACAATCCTAAAAGAAGCTGCATAATTTGTGTAAAACTATGGTTTGCAATGAGAAACTTTGAGTGCGCGGTTGATAGGGCTGCAAATCTAATTTATGATCTCTTATATTTTGAAATATTTCTTAAAGCCTGGAACCATTGATTTCACTCGCTTTTGACTCATTTTATTTTCACCTGGGTATGAATAATTAAAAAAAGATTTGGTGAATTGAAAAAAATAATTTCATCTTTGCAGCGCAAAACAGAAAATGATGCAGCGCAATATTTTATATATCGAAACAAGAAATTGCTTTAGGCCCATAGTGGATCTAACGGTTTTCGGTGCAAATTATGCGGTTGCGTAACAATAAAGTTTACCAACACTGAGTAGTGAAGCCCCGAAAAAAATCGGGGTTTTTTTATTTCACAAAATTAAGCAAACACCTGTCAGCGATAAAAAATATGACTACGATATCGATACATCAATTACCCATGCAGCGGCTTACCGGCGGGCAAAGTCTTTGCAAACGCTTCGATAGGCATATGAGTAATCTGTATCCTGGTATACGACCGTGGAATGAGCAAACGCAGGCGCAATAAACTCCTGCTGTAACGAAGCCCGGTCGAAATAAAAAACGACCGGGCTTTTTTTATATAGGATCGATTCCTGGTTGCTCACAAATACCAGTTTGATTTAATGCAGCATGATGGATTCAATTCGCCGAGGCGAATTGAATCCTTGTAGGTGAGCAAATAAAGTTTGTAGGGAAAGCAAAATTACAAGCAAGAGTGAATCCAATTGCGCTGGAGACTAACCTTGCTTCTTTAGTAAACAACACCCGGTAAAACAAGTTTTAATCAACCATTCAGGAATGGAACAAAACCTACCCGCCATTGTGCGGCGGGTTTTAAAAAACCGTTAAAATATAAAACAATGAAAAATAGTCAACAAAATATCTTTAATTCCAACAGCATTTTTGACAATGGCTTTTTATGCGGGAAGACTTTATACCTGTATTGCTTCAATTTGATATCGAGTGCTAACTGTATCGACACTATAGATGGGGAAAAAGCATTTAATGCAATAAAGCAAAAGTTTGGAGAACGGATAGTCTCTGTTCACAGCGTCAGGTACCACCGGGGCAAGGGCAGTTACTGCGCTTTCAATGAAACATTTATGATCATGAATAATAATTGTTTACTTGAGTTTGATAACAGTTATTGCCAGATCTATCATGATGGTAAGCAGGATGATTTTATAAAGGATTGCATATTTGTGATGCAAAAGTTTAAAGCAAGGCAGCGAAGAAAGCCGCTTGAGATAAATCTGATCACCACAGGCAAAGCAGGATTGCAATTGAGGGGAATGGAAATTAGAAGAACAAGGTTGGATCTGGCTTTATTTTATGAAGATGATTTCAATGAAATAGATTCAGTGATCTGCAAACGCCTTAACCAGCAGGATGATAAAGGAATTGTGTTGCTGCATGGGTTACCAGGTACCGGCAAAACAACTTACCTGCGTCACGTAATTGGCAAAATAAAAAAGCGCATATTGTTCTTATCGCCGGGTGCCGCCGCAAATATTATGGATCCGGATTTCATAGAATTGCTTCTTAATAATCCTAATTCTGTGTTGGTAATTGAAGATGCCGAAAATATAATCATGGACAGGAAGATCAGTGGCAATGCGTCAGTCTCCAACCTGTTGAATATTTCAGATGGGTTGCTGGCGGATTTTTTAAATGTACAGATCATCTGCACCTTTAATAAATCACTTACGTTGGTGGACAATGCATTGTTACGCAAGGGCAGGTTAATCGCAAGGTACGAATTCGGAAAATTGGGTATTAATAAATCCCAGCGATTATCCAGTCATTTTGGTTTTGATACAATTATTAATCAACCAATGACCATTGCAGAAATTGCCAATCAACACGAAAAGGAACAGCGCGAAGAAAGAGTAGAAATGCTGGGCTTCAGAAGGCATGAGTTAATGCAGACTAAATGATTTTAATTATGGAGCTGCATTACCATTAGGTTAACTCATTCACCACTGACCTGGAATGGCTGGGATTTTCCATGAAAATCAAATGAAAAGTATCAACAGCTTTTTAACACAGGTATTGAAATCTTTTGAATAGAATTGAAATGAAAAATGTATAAATAAACACTTACCATGTCGGATTGGTATTTAAAAACGGGAGTACAAACAAATGAGCAAATTAAAATTAACAGGAAAACAAATCCGTGCCATTGGGTATGATGAGGGGCCAGTGATCAGTGTGGCCATGCATACCATGAGCAGCCACTTTAAGCATCATACTGAAGAAGAAGCTTTGAAAATATTAAAAGATATATTGGCATCACCAGAAAATTATTTAAAGGATGAAGTTCTGGGGAAAATTGCAGAAAGGTTGGTGTCAGTTGAGTCCTCCGAAGCCCCCCGACCGTATGTGAAGCTGGGGGAGGCCGTTCATTACAAGGTCTTTGGTGCACACCTTATAGAAGAAGGCGCCATTCAACAAATGGAGATTGCTTCCAGGTTGCCTGTGTCAGTTGCAGGCGCTTTGATGCCGGATGCCCACCAGGGCTACGGATTGCCGATTGGAGGTGTATTGGCGACAAATAATGCTATTATTCCTTATGCAGTGGGCGTTGATATTGGATGCAAAATGTGCCTGAGTATTTTTAACCTGCCGTCAACTGAGCTGGAAAAAAGAGCATCTTTTCTTAAACGTGAATTAGTGGCCCACACTTTGTTTGGCGCAGGCAGGGATTTTAGCACCAGTGCAATACATGGAGGATTAACGGAACATGAAGTAACCGACAGGAAAGAGTTTAAGGAGATCTCATTTTTAAAAGGATTACAAACCAAGGCAGCCCGGCAGTTAGGCTCTTCCGGAGGCGGTAATCATTTCGTAGAATTTGGTGAAGTATATATTACAGATCCCGAAAACCCATTTGGCATGATACCAGGTAAATATATTGGTTTACTAAGCCATAGTGGCAGCCGTGGCCTGGGGGCCAATATTGCCAATCACTATACCCGTATCGCTATGGAAAAAACGGTATTGCCTGATGAAGCAAAATACCTGGCCTGGATGAGTCTTGATACGGAGGAAGGAATGGAATATTGGCTGGCAATGAATTTGGCAGGTGATTATGCAAGCGCCTGTCACCATGCCATTCATAAAAAAATAGCTAAGGCAATTGGTGAGCAGCCGGTAATCATGGTAGAGAACCACCATAATTTTGCCTGGAGAGAAATGTTTGAAGGCAATGAAGTCATCGTTCATCGCAAGGGAGCTACGCCAGCAGGTAAAGATATGCTGGGTATTATCCCCGGGAGTATGACGGCACCCGGCTTTATTGTAAAAGGAAAGGGTGAACCTGCGTCCATCAACTCTGCCAGTCATGGTGCAGGACGCAAAATGAGCCGTACCAAAGCAATGGCAAATATTACGCGGGAAGCGCTGAAAAAGGTGCTGAAAGATTACGGCGTTACATTAATTGGTGGCGGGCTGGACGAAGCGCCTTTTGCGTATAAGGATATACAGGAAGTAATGCAAAGCCAGAAAGGCCTGGTAGCGGTTTTGGGGGAATTTTATCCGAAAATTGTTCAGATGGATGGAACAGATCCACGTAAAAAGAGGGGCCAGGGTAAGCCCGCGAATGGCGGACCGGAAGGGGAATGATATGTCTCAATAAGAGTGCCTGGGAACCGGAATTAATAAATTGAATTGGTTCGGGGCGGGATTTAAGAAAATGAATGATAAAGGTTTACATCTTTCAAAAAGATGTAAACCTTTTAAATGGGCCGGGCTGAGAGTTACCAGCTAAGTACACTAGCTCCAAATCCGGGGTTTTCCGCTGGTAAATAAAATCCGTTATTTTTGCGCCTGATAAAAAATTATATGCAGGTTGAAATGGATGAGATAAGAAAAGTATTCCGAGAGTATAGTATTGCGCCGGTAACAAATATCGGGAAATTACCGCAGGCTGGCAGTGAACGGTATTATTTTCGCGTTCATACATCCGAAAAGTCATTTATTGCTACCTATGGCGCTAATATAAAAGAAAATGAATCCTTCATCTATTTCTCACAGCTCTTTCATAAAAAACAGTTGTCGACGCCGGAAATATTTCACATCAGTGCGGATAAAAGGATCTACATACAGCAGGATTTTGGCGATATTTCATTATTAAAAAAACTAGAAGAAGAGGGTTTCACAGAATATGTGTATGATCTCTATAAAAAGAGTTTACAGCAACTGGTGTTGTTACAGGTAAAAGGGCATGAGGGATTGGATTATAAAAAATGCCTGACCAATGCTTCATTCGGGAAGCAAGCTATCATGGCCGATCTGCTCTACTTTAAGTATTATTTTTTAGATGCTTTGCGCAGGCCCTATGATAAGCAGAAACTGATCGATGATTTTGAGGCCCTGAGTAATTACCTTTCTCATACTGAGTATAAATATTTTATGTTCCGCGATTTCCAGAGCCGGAATATTATGATAACCCCTGATGACAATGTTCATTTTATAGATTACCAGGGCGG
>JBDTWP010000006.1:0-50941 GCA_040006615.1 Ferruginibacter sp. | reverse complement strand
TAATCCGTTGAGAACCGTAGGTTCGGCACATAGATTATGGATGCTCTGTGCAAGATGCGTAGCGTCGCTCCAACCTGCGTTTTTGTTTAAAAGCTTCCCTACATAAATTAAAGCGTTCATTGAATTTCTCCATTAGGATTTTTTCCTTACCGGGCGTTTTTCTTTCAATGCGCTAACAGACTGATCACTTCTTTTCAAAGCTAAATTCTGATGATCATCAATCAGCCACTCAGCAATTTCACCTTGTTGTAATTCGAGGGCTTGTGCCACGGCTGCAGGAAAGTTGAGATACCATTGTTCGCTGGCAGCGCGTTTAATGCTCAGCACTTTTATTGCATATCCCTGAGTAGATATTTAAGAATAAAATGGATAGTTAATTAAAACCTGAATTGCAGCCTGCAGGTAAAAACGTCGTCTTTTAAATCGCCGGTATAACCAGTGAGCTTTGTTTTTTCATTCATCACCTTGCTATACCATAATACCAATTTTAAATTGTCTCCCAAATAATTAATGTAACCGAGGCCAAGTGTGGAATACTTAATATCGGTTGCATTCATATTTGTCCCGGTTTTGCCAATATCATTCGTATTAACTGCCGAATTAGGATCGTACCAATCATATTTTGCCACCAGCAAATGATGTGTATTGAAAATATTATATAAAAAATAAAAATACGCACCGTTAAAATTCCTGGTATAGTATCCTTCATTACCGGTTAGTAATGCAGCGGGGGTTTCGCTGCTTTGCAAAGTGGATGTTTGCTTCCCGGCAATTACTTCAGCCCTGAATTCTGCATAGCCTTCCCGTTTTTTTATTTTCAATTGCATATCCATACCGTAATATTTACGGGGTGCAATCGCTCCTTTATTTTTAGATGAAGAATCAATTATAAAAAACTTCCCGTTAACCGCAGTCTTTGTAGTAAACAGGTATTTGGTGTTTTGTAAAAACCCTCCATCCAGGTAAGATGATGCCACGCTAAGTGTTATTCCATTCGAAATGTTCAACGTTTTTAACCCGACCCTGGTGATAAAATCCTTATGGCTGTCAAAATCAGTGGTAGCAGCTAATCCCTGCCCGTTAAATAATCCTGCATCAATTTTAAGGTGACGCAAGGGATGATCCTTTTTTCGTGGTTCAAATGATACCATCATCCCCAGATCCCTTTCCGTTTTCATCAGCAACTGGTTCATTCTGCCCCTTTCAGGACTTTCCCTGTCGCCGGATGACAAATTTGTTTCAAAGCCAAAAGGCCGGGCAAACATGCCGGCGGAAAGGGAAAAAAGCTCGTATTTATTTTCAAAAATCCTTCCCCAGAAATCTCTTATAAAAACCCCCCGTTCTGTGCCATCAAACTGAAAAACCACCTGAACTGACGGCCCTCTTTTTTCTGAAAAATGAACATAATCAAAACGGATGCGTCCACGCCTCAACGTAAAACGGTTATTTACGTTTGGGACAAAATCCCCTCCTTCATAACTTTTTGCGCCTTTTGAGGTAGCTGCCTGGAACTGGGGCTGGATATAACCGCCAATCCGGATATGATCAAAACGCTTGTAAATAGAAAAGATACCATTACCTATTTCCGTGGTAGTATCAACCATATCCATTAAAAACTGGCACCTGGCACCCTTACAACTTACCGTAAAAAACAACAAACACATCAAACATCTACTCAAGTGGGAAATTTTTGGGTAATACAATAAGAAATTTATGTTACCTCCATGTTAAGTTATCATTAACAATTACAAAGCAGGAACCATGCAAATCTATAAAGTTAATTTTGCCCAAAAAATTTATCTATGGGATTTAATTCGATTTTAAAGATATTTCTCCCCAAGGACAGGGTATTTTTCCAGTTATTTGAAAGTGTTGCGGAAGAACTGGTGAAAATGGGGGAAAAATTAAAAGAAGTGGTGAATGAACCCGATTTTGATAAAAGGGCCCAGTTGATCCAGGAAATTGAGGATATGGAGCACGTTAATGACGACTACACGCATAATATTTTCACCGAATTGGGGAAAAATTTTATAACCCCTTTTGACAGGGAAGATATTCACTACCTCGCATCCGCGTTGGATGATATTGCAGATTATATCTATGCGGCGGCAAAAAAGATAAATTTTTACCGGGTTAATCCCAATGAGACGGGTATTAAAAAAATGGCCGACCTGATTGCCATAGGATGTGTGCAGGTGCACAGAGCTGTTACCGAGCTGAGGAATATGAAGAATATGCGCCTTATTACCGATGCGTTGGTTGCTATCAACAGTATCGAAAACCAGGCTGATGACATATTCGATATGAGTGTTGAACACCTTTTTGCTACAGAACCGGATGCCAAGGAGGTAATTAAAAAGAAGGAAATTTACCAGGTAATGGAAATTGTTACTGATAAATGTGAAGATGCCGGGAATGTGATTGAATCTATTATAGTGAAATACGCTTAGAACAATTTGAAAATGGCTCAATTTGAAAATTTGAAAATGAGATCCAATTTTTAGATTGAATATTTCTTTAATTGAGCCATTTTCAAATTGAGCCATTTTCAAATTGAGCCATTTTCAAATTAACATTATGACCCTTCTCGTAGTAATAGTTATTCTTGCTTTAATATTCGATTATATCAACGGTTTTCATGATGCCGCAAATTCAATCGCCACGATCGTATCTACGAAAGTCCTTACACCATTCCAGGCGGTGATTTGGGCGGCTTTTTTCAATTTTGTAGCCTATTTTATTTTTAAGGATCATGCTGTGGCAAACACCATTGGAAAAACAGTACACCAGGAATTTATAACGCTTCCTGTGATATTAGCCGGTTTGATAGCTGCTATCATGTGGAACTTATTGACCTGGTGGTACGGTATTCCTTCCTCTTCGTCGCATACCTTAATAGGAGGCTTTGCAGGCGCGGCTATTTCACATGCATTTTTAACAAAGGGGTTATTGGGTATTGGTACAATTGTGGAGGTCAAAAAAATAACCGAGATCATACTATTCATCTTTCTTGCTCCACTAATAGGCATGGTTATATCCATTTATATCACAGTAATTACGATTATGCGCAATACCTGGGGGAAAATTGGATTTATTATATTGACCGGAATCGGAACCTGGTTCCTGTTTGCCCTGTTTGAAAAAAATAAACTGGAGGAGAACCTTTCGAAATTTTACAAGATAGCAATTCTTAAAACTGAACTTGCCACCAATCCCTCCAAAGCCGCAATTTATTCTTCCGCAGTTGCTTTTGTGGATGCCGCAAAACCCATGATGGCTGATTACAAGAGTCTGGGTGCGAAAAAACTAGCCGAAAAAATCAAAACAGAAGTAGATAAAAATGTTGATACCGTTGCATTGGCGAAAGCATTGGGAAAAGCAGATAATTCGATCATTATTTATGGCATTTTAATAATGATGCTTATTTTTATCTGCGCTTACATCTATTCAGAAAAAGTAAAAACTCCCAATGCTTACCGTACTGCCAATATGTTTAAAAAGTTGCAGTTAATTTCTTCAGGGGCATTCAGTATCGGGCATGGCGGCAATGATGCTCAAAAAGTGATGGGAATTATCGGGGCGGCTTTTGTGGCGTATAACAGTACAAGGTACCCGGATGTAGGCGCTGCGTTAAAAGACCTTCCCTGGGTACCGCTGGCATGTTATACGGCGATCGGCTTCGGTACAATGAGTGGTGGCTGGAAGATAGTAAAAACAATGGGGACCAAAATAACCAAGGTAACACCGCTCGAGGGGGTAGCTGCAGAAACATCAGGCGCAATTACTTTGTTTATGACAGAACAAATGGGTATTCCTGTAAGTACTACCCACACAATTACCGGCGCCATCATTGGTGTAGGCGCCACCAAACGGTTAAGTGCCGTAAGATGGGGTGTTACGGTTAATTTGTTATGGGCATGGATACTGACTATTCCCGTAAGTGCATTGCTTGCAGGCATCATTTATTTCTTTGTTTCTTTTTTTATAAAATAGGGAAATGTGATAGCAATGAGCAATAAGCAACAGGCAATAAGCAATAAGCAAAAGGCGATAGGCAATAGACAATAAGCAATTGGCAATAAGCAATAAGCAATCGTGAATTATTAAGCATTTCGATTCCTGTTAAACCTAACAATGGCATCAAATCATTTTCAAAATCACTCAGCAAACCTGGGTGATTTTTTATTTTGGTAGAAAACATACTGTAAATTTGTAAAAACAGCTGACCATGGAAGCAATAAAAGCAATTGCTAAATGAACGAAAGCAGGAAAATATAAAATTGATTTGCCAATTAACAATAGTGAGGCGGAGAATAAGAGCTAACGACGCTTATTCAAAAATATTTAATCTTAAATTTAAGTTTATAGTTCCATGAATAAAATATTAGTTACCGGCGGCTGCGGCTATATTGGAGTACACACTATTGTAGACCTTGTACAAAACGGGTATGAAGTAATTTCCGTGGATAATAACTCAAGGAGTAATGCATCAATTTTAGAAGGAGCAGAACAAATCATTGGCAAAAAAATAAAAAACTACATGGTAGATCTTTGCAACTGGGAAGAAACGCAAACCATATTTGAGGAAAATAAAGACATTACCGGCATTATTCATTTTGCTGCTTACAAGTCAGTAGGTGAATCAGTTGAGAAACCCCTGTTGTACTTTGAAAACAATCTTACTTCCCTGGTGAATATCTTAAAATGTGCCGGGAAATTTAATGTCCCCTATTTTGTTTTTTCGTCTTCCTGTACGGTATATGGCAATCCTGATGTGATCCCGGTAACAGAGGAAACGCCGCAAAAACCGGCTGAATCACCTTATGGCGCCACAAAACAAATGGGAGAAGTAATTGTGAGTACTACTGTAAGCAACAATCATATTCAAGCGATCCTTTTACGATATTTTAACCCGGTGGGTGCACATCCTTCCATATTAATCGGCGAAATTCCGTTGGGCAGACCCGCTAACCTGGTACCGGCCATTACCCAAACAGCTATCGGAAAGTTGCCTTCCATGCAGGTATGGGGCACAGATTATCCGACAAAAGATGGCAGTTGTGTCCGGGATTACATACATGTAAGCGATATTGCCCATGCTCATACGCTGGCACTTAATTTCCTGATCAGCAAGCAGAACAAAATGAACCCCGAGATATTTAATCTTGGTACGGGAGATGGCTACACGGTTTTGGAAGTGATCAATGCATTTGAAAAAACAAGTGGTATAAAACTGAATTATACATTGGGGCCCCGCCGTACAGGAGATGTGGTTGCTATCTATGCCAATAACAATAAGGCGAAAAAAGAATTAGGCTGGATACCCTCCTATAATTTAGAAGATATGATGGGTTCCGCCTGGCAATGGGAACTGAAATTAAAAAATGACCCTTCAAAGAATATTTATTAAACGGCTAATAATGGAAACACATTAAACCTTTTACTTTAAAACCAATCTAATGATTGGTTTTTTTTACTTTTATACCTGCTTAACACTTATGGCCCAAAAATATCCCGAAGATAATGAACTCTTAACGCAATTTAAAGACCCTGTTACAAAAGAACGTGGCTTTACTGCTATTATTAAAAAATACCAGGAAAAGCTGTACTGGCATATAAGGCGTCTGGTGGTCGATCATGAAGATGCAAATGATGTATTACAAAATATGTTCATAAAAGTTTGGAACGGGCTTGAAAATTTCAGGGAAGACAGCCAGTTATATACCTGGCTGTACCGGATCGCTACCAACGAAAGTCTTACTTTTATTGAACAACAAAAGAAAAGATCGGCCGTATCGATCGACAAGGTGGAAAATGGTTTAATCAACCGGCTGAGGGCGGATAAAAACTTTGACATTAATAAAGCAGAATGGAAATTGCAACTGGCGATGCAGCAATTGCCTGACAAACAAAGGGCTGTCTTTAATTTAAGATATTATGACGAAATGCCCTATGAAGAAATGAGTCGCGTATTGGAAACCAGTGAAGGCGCATTAAAAGCAAGTTATCATCATGCCGTAAAAAAAATAGAGGACTACATATTGAATCATTAAACTATCAACCCCTTTTAAGGTCTCACTAACCGGATGGAAACAAAGACTGACATATTAAGTGAATTAAGATCCTTAAGTCCGCTGATTGCAGGTTGGAAAAAGGTTAACGTTTTTACGGTTCCCCAGGGCTATTTTGACAGCATAAGCACAACATTATTAGCCTGCTTACGGGAGGACCATGGCCTTTTAAATCTCCCTGAGAATAAACAACCTCCTGGTGTGCCGGAAGGATATTTCGATCAATTGGCCGCCTCCATTCTTAATAAAATAAAGTCAGTTGAAACTTCTACCGATGAGACCAGGAATTTATCGCCCCTTTTGCATGGTATTCAAAAGAAAAATGTGTTTGAAGTGCCAGCCGGATATTTTGAAGGCCTGGACAGTATTATTATCGATAAAATAACAAAAGCCACTTCAAAGGAAGAATTAAAGGGAATTTCTCCTTTACTGTTTATTATTCAAAATAAAGCCGTATTTGAAGTACCGGATGGATACTTTAGCCATCTTCCGGATAATATTTTAAAGAAAGTGTACCCGCGACCTGCCAGGGTAACAAATATGTGGAATCGAAGCTCATTTATAAAATATGCGGTAGCGGCAATGTTGACCGGTGTAACGGTTTTAGGCCTTTACAGGTACTTTGATAAACCCGGTTCAACAAAGACAAATGAAAATAATACCGTGGCCGCATTGGATACTTCTATTGAAAAAGGTAAAAATATGGATGATAAACAGTTCAATGAAGCACTCGGAAATCTTACCAATGCTGATATCGCCAGGTACCTGGAAACTAACGGGGATATAACGGATGTTGCCGTTTTAAGAAACAATCTTGATGAAAGCAATTTACCCAGCCAGGAAGACTATTTGCTGGACGAAACTACATTGGATAACTTTCTTAAAGAAATTGAAAAAACATCATTAAATAATTAGGGGGAATGAGGATGAAAAAAATATACATTTTAATAATATTTATTGGCATTGCAGGTTTTGCCAGCGCGCAGGAGGACTTGCTCTCTGAAAAAAAACAGCAGGATATCGAGGCACTTAAAGTAGCATTTATAAGTAAGGAACTGGACCTTACCCCCGATGAAGCCCAGAAATTCTGGCCGGTGTATAACCAGTATTCGAAGGAACTGAAAACAATCATAAAAGACGACGTAGATGTAATTGATCGTGATGAGAAGGTGCTGAACCTGAGAAAAAGATACAGGGATCAATTTACAAAAGTACTGGGGCAGCAGCGGATGAACCGTATTTTTAATGCGGAGGGGAGGTTTCGCCAGTTATTGATTAAATCATTGCGTAATCAAATTCAGCGTAACAGGCAGGTAAGGCAGTTGCCGAGAAGGGGATAGGTAGTTGGGTGTATAGGGTAAATAAGGCATATTCAACTGGCTTTAATTTTCTGCCTGCGATTAAAATATTGGTCTAATTCTTGCTCTTTTCAACTTTTTTTAAGTACCTTAATATTTGAAATAATCTACCAAAAAAAACCGGGCGACACGTTTTTTTATTTGATTAAGATAAATTCCTCACGAGATTCTTACCAGATTCTTACCTGACTTTTACCAGATACTCGCCTGATTTTCACCAGATTCTCACCAGATTCTCACCAGATATTCACCAGACCCTAAGTAAGGGTAAACTGTAAGTAAACCAATACCTGATCCGTACCTAATAGCCAATAACCCCTGTTAAGCTCTGGAATAGTATAAGCCCTGGCTTTTTTAGGTGGCAATAATGCCAATGCCCCCTTTTGTTTACTGTTCAAAATTGAATACCGGTGTTTTAATATCATGATAAAATAGAAAGGTCCAGTTTTCCCGCTGGCCCTGCTGCCACCATTGTTGTCTTAATTCCATACATTTTTTCCCGTCAAAATCATATTTGGCAATAAAACGGCTTTTCATTTGATGTAGTTGAGGTGCTACGTCACCGCCAAAGAAAACCTTCCGTGCATTTTCTTCGATCCAAAAAACCTGGTGAAAAGGCGAATGGGCACCGCTAACCTCGTAATGAATGTAACCATCAATTCTGCCACTACCTTCCAAAAAAATCACTTTATCGGAATTGGTTAAAATCTCAAATTCACGCAGTGAATAGGACGGTTCCCCTTTTTCAATTGCTAAAGCCAGTTCGTCTTTATTTACATAATATGACGCATTGGGGAAATTAAAAAAGACCTGGCGAAGCAAATTATCATACTTACTAATGCCACCTGAATGATCTTTGTGCAGGTGACTTAGCAATACTTTGGTTACATCCATCGGGTTGATTCCATTATTTAATAAATTCTGATATATCTGCGACGTTCCATTGGCATTGTTGAATCCCAACCCCGTATCAATTATTATAATATCATTTTCCGTTACGATACAAAAAGGTTGAATCTCTACCAATAAACTGCCAACAGTTCTCTGTTGCAAAAGGTCCTTCTCTTTATCAAACGGGATAAACTGTTTGGTTTTATCAACCGTGAAAGTACCCTCGCTGAGTGGAATTATTTTCATGCCTCCTAACCCCCTAAAGGGTAAATTTTAGACTCCAAAATTCAAGGAGTTTTTATTAAAGTAAAAGTTTGGTGTAAAGTTAAATGAAAAGAGCTGGTGATTGGAAGATTGGTCCCCTCTGGGACGGATTTCTATCTTAACACCATCTGCCTGTCAGCATCCAGTCTTATTAATATAAAAAGCAAGGTTGTAAATGTCAATAAAGAAGAACCCCCGTAACTTAATAGCGGTAAGGTAATACCAATAACAGGTGCCAGGCCCACTGTTACACAAATATTTACCGCTACGTGGAAGAATATAATACTGGCTACGCAATAAGCATATACCCGGCTGAAAGTACTCCGTTGCCTTTCGGCGACGGTGACAACCCGGAAGATCAGGCCCATATACAACATCATTAGTAAAGTACTTCCCCAAAAGCCAAAATTTTCGCCAACTGAGGTAAAAATAAAATCGGTATGCTGTTCCGGTACGAAATCGCCTTGTGTTTGTGTTCCTTTCAAAAAGCCCTTCCCCAGGAGCCCACCTGATCCAATTGCTATCTTCGACTGTTTTACATTGTAATTCTGCTGATCACTTTTTTTCTGTTTTGCCTTTTGTTCATCCTGGCTTATAAGTTCAACCACATTTTTATCAGCAAAGGGATTATCTACACCCACCATACTAAAAATTCTGTCTGCCTGGTATGGCTTAAACACATTTTTAAACGTGAAGGGTACTACTACTCCAACGAAGGCTGAACAAAAAGCCCAGATACTAATAACCAATACCAGTAACTGATTGTTGCGCTTTATTTGTCTCCGGTTAAAATAAATGACAATGACTCCCAGGAAGGCAAAAGCAATTAACAATACTTTGGTGGAAAATAGCAGGGATGCTATCAACAAAACTGCCATTGCTGCTCCTGTGATAAGGTAACCGGGAGGTAACCCTTCCCTGTACATCGGGATCAGGAATGAAAAATATACCAGTGCCAAACCTGTTTCACCCTGCAGGATAGACAAGGCGGCAGGTGCAAATGAAATGGCTGCCGCTATCAATTGCGATTGGGATTTTCGAAAATCCATATCCGTCATTGATAAATATTTCGCCAACGCGAGTGAGGTAAATATTTTGCACAGCTCTACCGGTTGCAGGTTCATAAATCCCAGAGGTATCCAGCTTTTGGATCCTTTTATTTCTTTACCTACCACAAAGGTTGCCAATATCAGCATAATCCCCACCAGGTAAGATATATTAGCGGTGGCCGTAAACAGCTTGCTGTCTGTCAGAAGAATAAAAGCGGCCAATACAATACAGGCAATAAAATAGAATAACTGTTTGCTATAATTTTTTTTAAACCCTAAAAAACTGTCTAGCACCCCGTCAGTGGTGCGATATTCAACTGAAAAAATACACAACAATCCAATCATTACAAGTATGCCGTACAGCCATACCAATACCCAATCAACACCTTTTCCTATGGCAGGATTTTTTTGATTCATTTTTCGATGGCTATTTTAATTTTTTATAGTGTCTTTTAATTCCGGCTTCTTTTTTTCATCAGGCAATACTCCTTCAATTTTAATTTTTAGGGGTAAATTGTTACTATCCTTTATGGGAAGTTCCTTTTTTGCCGATTCCTTATCTTTTTTTAATTTTTCAAGCGCTTCCTGCTCATCCTCATCATCCAATCCCATGGTATCCCTGATAGTTTTAATATAACCTTTGGCAAGAAGGTATGCCGAATCTTTAATATGCCTCATTGAATCCTGCTTACGGATCGCACTATATATCCTGGGCGGAATTAAGTTCAGATTGGATAATTGTTCAATTTTTGCAAGCCGGTTTATATCCGTAATCGAATCCTTTAAATACTTTTCAATCATTAAGCCCACGATTGGTGCAGCATAGGTGCCTCCAAACCGGCCACTATTCTCCACAACGCACATGATGGCTATTTTCGGATTTTCCCTTGGGGCAAAGCCACAAAAAAATGCGTGATTGGGTTGTTTTACCAATCCGATATAATTCTCAACGGTACCTGTTTTTCCGCAGATATTAATACCGGGTACTTTTGCATTCATACCAGTCCCCCGGTCCACAACTCCCTGCATACCGTCATGTACTGCCTCGAAAACACTGTCAGGAATATCTGTCGTATTGTGTTTCTCTTTGTATTTTGACAACAAATCAAACTTGTCACCACCTTCAATTGAATCCACGAGATGTGGTATTTTATACCATCCCTTATTAGCGATAAATGCCATTTCATTGGCGACCTGTATAGGCGTCACATTCACTTCTCCCTGGCCGATACTTACAGATCGAAAAGTGCAGTAATTCCAATGACCGGCGCCATAAATCTTGTTGTAATGCGCTGGTGTGGGAATATTACCACCTTTTTCCGACGGCACATCCACGCCGAGTCTGTGACCTAATCCAAAAGCATACATGTACCTGTCCCAAACGGCTAAACTGCTATCAACGTCAGGATATTTTGGATTGTTAATTACTTTTTGCATTACTGTGGCAAAATAAGTATTATCTGATATGGTGATGGCATTACGTAAATCAAATGTTCCATAATCCAGGCATTTCATTGGTCTTGCACCACCGCAACCATAAAATGCGCCTGTACAGGTAACCCTGAAACTGGTCTTAATTACCCCTTCATGCAATCCAATCAATGCCTGTAATGTTTTAAAAGTGGAACCTGGAGAATAGCTGGCACTAACAGTCCGGTTATACAAAGGAAGAGCCGGATTTAATAATAAATCTGCAATATGTTTTTTCCTGGTAGCACCCGTTAATAGTTTTGGTTTAAAGGTAGGACTACTTACCATTGCCAGGATTCCCCCTGTTTGAGGGTCCACAGCTACAATAGCCCCCAGCTTATTTTCCATCAGTTTTTCGCCAAGTGCCTGCAACTCAATGTCAAGGGCAAGGTGCATGTTATCACCGGCTATAGCTGCCGTATCCAATTTTCCATTGTCCAGGCGTTCCGTCAACCGGTTTTTGTTGTCCCGCTTCCAGTATTCAATGCCTCTTTGTCCCATTAATGCTTTTTCGTATGTGCGCTCGAGCCCTGTCTTTCCTGCATAATCGCCAATCTGGTAACCTTCTTCCCTGTGTTTTTTTAAAAAATTGCTATCTACCTCCGACAAATAACCCAATATATTACCGCCGGCATCAACAGGATAACTTCTTACAGGCCGCTCCTGTAAATAAAATCCCGGGACAAATTTGTACATGGCCTCGTTTAACATAGCCATTTTCTCATCACTGAGCAATGCGTCAAATATGGATGGCCTGCTTTTGCCGTTCTTTATGATCAGTTCTACTATCTTTTTATGAAAGGTGGCAGTATCTATGTTTAGTATCCGGCACAACGCAAATGTATCTACGCCCCTGACTTTATTGGGTACCACCATTAAATCATAGATAGTCATGTTTTGAAGGATGGCTCTATGTTTTCGGTCGTACACAATGCCACGGTCCGGATAAATTACTTTCCTGAATCTGCCCTGGTCGTCGGCCATTGTCTTATACTTGGAAGAAAAAATCTGCAGGTTAGCCAGTTGCAAAATGATAATTACAAACGTGCCTGCACATACAAGCATTATTACATTTTTCCGTGACTGATTGAAGGCTGGCAAGAGAGTTTACTGTTTTTGGTTTTTGGTTGATGGTTGATGGTTTGATGGTTGATGGTTTGTTAGGTTTTGTTGATATGATGTGATTTACTATTAACCATGAACCATGAACTAAATCCTGCATTAAACAGTATTTGTTCTAAACTGTTGTTTGCGGGAAAATATTAATTCCACGATAATAATGAGCAATAAACTGATTGCGGTTGACGATAAAGTTTTTATAATAAAATACCAGAAGTTTCCGAATTGCCAGGCTTCCAAAAAGAAGAGCCAGCAATGGTGCACCAGGGTAAGCACACCTGCATAAATCATATACGGTAAAAAACCTCCCATGCTTTTTGCTGAGGGTTCCTCATAATTATTGTCTGCTCCCTCCTGTGGTATAAGGATATTGATCAAAAAGGGCCGAAAGTAAGCCAGGAGCACACATGCGGCAGCATGAAAGCCAGGATTGTGGCGAAAACTATCGAGTGTAAAACCTACCACGAAAGCTATGAGCAGTTGCGCGGTACGGTTTACCTGGAAAGGCATCCATAAAATGAACAGAAAATAAATATAAGGTGTTACCATAAAATGTAAATGAATTCTATCCAGTACATATACCTGTACCAGGATCAGTATTACAAAACGCACAATATTTTTTACCAATGTTCCCATCGCCTGTCTGCTACGTCAAATTAGTTATTAATTTTATTGTTTGCATTTTTTAACAACCTGTTAATTTCATCCTTTTGGAAATTCTCAATAGCATATACATATTGAAGGTTGTAAAAATTTGTTGCTGATTTCAATTTGATATTATAATTATTAGTGCTTTTTTCCTGCGCTATTTCATCAATCGTACCGACCATAAGACCGGGTGGAAAAGTTGGGGTGAAGCCACTTGTGTATACGGTATCTCCTTTGGCAACTTTGGCGCTTTTGCGTATGTCGGTTAACGTAAGGCGATTAGGGTCGATACCATCCCAGATAACCTGTCCTGCATCTCCCCCATTTTTTAATTTCACACTTATTTTACTGTCTTTATGCAGCAGGCTCATTACTACGGCAAAATTATCACTTATATCAGTCACAATGCCCACAACACCATTATTGGGATCAACGACACCCTGGTCCTTCTTAATTTGCCGGACTGAACCCCTACCCAATACAATAAAGTTATTTTGTGCTGTAACAGAGTTGGAAACTACTTTGGCGGACAGGTAAAGCCATGTGCGGTGATTACCCAATGTATCGTATGGAATGGAGTCTGTAACAATCCTGGTGGCAGTATCCGGCTTGTCAAAATTTTCTTTTAAAAGATTTCTTAGCCGTTCGTTGTCTTTCGCCAGTTGCTCATTCGTTTTCTTAAGTTGAAAATAGTAATCAATTTTATTATACTGGGTATTAATTTTACCAGTAACCTCATTCATAAAACCTGACGCCACTGCATTATGCCAGGTATTGTAATGGACAATTAAATATATACAAAACCCCTGCAATAACAGTAGGGTAATAAAATTGAAGAATCTTCGGATGAATAAAAAAATGTTACGCATATAATGCTCCTCCTGACCTTCTCCGGGAGGAGAAAACTGAACTTATACCATGTTGAAAAGTCTTCATACCAGAAAGAACATTTGCCCTAATCCCCTGACCGAAACTATCGGGTATTCTTAAAGGGACCAACAACACAACCTATCGGGCATTAATCAATTATTTGATGAGTTTAAATGGGCTGGTCATTCTGACAATTTGGGATTAACCTGTTGATGAATGACTACCGCATTACAAATGGATACTTATCGTAATTTTTTAAGGCGATGCCGGTTCCCCTGACCACACTTTTAAGCGGATCGTCGGCCACATGAACCGGCAATTTTATTTTCGCCGCGATACGTTTGTCGAGCCCTCTTAAAAGCGAACCGCCCCCGGTTAAATATAAACCCCGGCGATAAATATCCCCTGCCAGTTCCGGTGGTGTGGTTTCCAGTGCTTTTAATATGGCTTCTTCAATTTTAAATATGCTTTTATCCAAAGCTTCGGCAACTTCCTGGAAACTGACAAAAACCTGTTTGGGTATTCCTGTAACCAGGTCACGACCATTTACAGGAATATCATCGGGTGGATTTTCGAGGTCTTTCATTGCCGCACCCACCTGTATCTTAATTTGCTCGGCAGTACGCTCCCCTATCAATAAACTATGGTAACGACGAAGTGCCTCCATAATGTCGGCGGTAAATTCATCACCCGCAATACGTATACTCTGATCGCAAACAATACCTGCAAGTGCGATTACCGTTATACCGGTGGTGCCACCACCTATATCAATGATCATATTGCCTACAGGTTCTTCCACGTCAATTCCTATACCAAGGGCCGCAGCCATTGGTTCATGAATCAGGTATACTTCCTTAGCCCCTGCCTGCTCAGCACTATCCCTGACGGCACGTTTTTCTACTTCAGTAATGCTACTGGGTATACAGATCATCATTCTCCAGCTAGGGGCGAACAACGGCTTTTTTGGGTAGATCATTTTGATCATTTCCCGGATCATCAGTTCGGCAGCATTAAAGTCCGCAATTACACCATCTTTCAAAGGACGTACGGTGCGGATACTTTCATGGGTTTTTTCATGCATCATGAGTGCCTTTTTACCCACTGCTAAAATATTTTTAGGGTTATTTCTGTCTAATGCAACAATGGAAGGCTCGTTTACTACTACTTCATCGTTAAATATTATCAGGGTGTTTGCAGTGCCCAAATCCATTGCAATTTCCTGCGTGAAAAAATTAAAAAGACCCATAATTTAAATAGAGAAAAATCGAATGTAAATAATTGGGCAAAGTTGACGTAATTTATTTGAATTAACAACGGCAAATACTTTATTTCTCAATATTTTACACCGTTTTCTGTTTTCGGTTTTTGGTTTTCGGTTTAGCGTTTTCGGTTTTATGGTAATCTGATTTTCATTCTTTAATTTACTATCTGACAAATTGCTTTACTTTTTCCGTAAAGCAAACAGTAAACAGTAAACCATAAACTGGCTGTAAACTATCCAAATTCAAATCCTATATCATCCCTGTGGTAAATACCTTCAAAAAAGATATGGTCCAGGATATAATTGGATTGTTTTGCGGCGTCGGAAATATTATCCCCAAAAGATGTAACGGCTAATACCCTTCCGCCATTAGTCAGGACTTTATTATTTTCCTGCCTTGTGCCTGAATGAAAAATGATAGTGCCCCCGGTTTCTGAATGATTTAATCCGTAGATTTCCTTGCCGGTTTCGTACTCATTTGGATAGCCTCCGCTTACGGCTACCACCGTTACAGCAACCTGGCTATTTGTTCTAATTGTTACTTCATTCAAACGTTGTTGTGCAGTAGCCAATAAGATCTCCACCAGGTCATTTTCGATCCTGGGAATAATAACTTCCGTTTCAGGATCTCCAAACCTGCAATTATATTCAATCACCATTGGTTCACCATTTACGTTGATCAACCCGATAAATACAATGCCTTTATAGTCCAGTTTTTCGGCGACCAGGCCTCCAATGGTTGGTTCAATAATAGTCTCTCTTACTTTTTGTAAAAATGCTTCATCTGCAAAAGGCACCGGGCTTACAGCTCCCATTCCACCTGTATTCGGGCCAATATTTCCATTTCCAATCCTTTTATAATCTTTGGCTTCGGGGAGCAACACATAATTCTTTCCGTCAGTTAATACGAACATGCTTAGCTCAATCCCATCCAGGAACTGCTCAATCACCACCCGCTTTCCTGCTTCCCCAAATTTTGCATGCTTCATCATCAGCTCAAACTCCGCCAACGCTTCAATATAACTGAAACAAATAACCACCCCCTTGCCGGCAGCCAGGCCGTCTGCTTTCAGGACGATCGGTAATGAATGACCCTTTATATAATGGACACCCTCTTCATAACCGTCGGTATCAAACTCCCGGTATGCCGCGGTGGGGATATTATGTCGTTGCATAAACGCCTTCGCATAAGCCTTGCTTCCTTCAAGCCGGGAAGCTTCCCCGGACGGCCCGATAACATGTATATGAGTTGTAGACGGACTGTCTTTAAAAAAATCATAGATACCTTTTACCAGTGGCTCTTCCGGCCCCACTATCAGCATATCAATATTATTACTAATGCAAAAGGATGCCAAACCTTTAAAATCAGTGACAGCAAGTGCCACATTGGTACCTACCTGTGCAGTACCAGCATTACCCGGCGCAATAAATAATTGTGTACATAAAGTACTTTGCTTTAATTTCCAGGCTAATGTATGCTCCCGGCCTCCACCGCCAATCAAAAGAATATTCATGAACTACCAGGTTTTTAGTACGACGAAATTAAAGTTACTAAAACAGTTAACCATATTATTTTTATAAACGGCATGGAAATTAATTTGCCTGATTTTAAAAATAGAAAGGATCGCTTTTGAATTGGTAAAAGGAAATTTGCTACTTTGAGAGATTAATATCTATATTCATTATACAAAAAAATAATATGACTGAAAATATAAAAGCCGGCAAGCATCCAAAAGCTTTGTATATCCTGTTTTTTACCGAGATGTGGGAGCGGTTTGCATATTACCTGATGGTAGGTATTCTTTTCCTTTATATGATCGACACCACGACAGGTGGAAAAGGACTTTCTCAAAATGTGGGTGCCGATATTGTTGGCAGTTTTATTGCTCTTGTTTACCTCACCCCTTTTATCGGGGGACTTATCGCAGACAGGTACCTCGGCTATATTAGATCGGTTTTCCTCGGTGGCAGCTTAATGTCGGCCGGCTACTTTGGTCTTTCCTTACCCGGAAATACCGCCATGTTCATTTCTTTGGCATTAATAATTGTAGGTAATGGTTTCTTCAAACCCAATATTTCCACTGTGCTGGGAAATATCTATAATCGTGAGGATCTTAAACCCCTAAAAGACAATGCTTATAATATTTTCTACATGGGTATCAATATCGGAGCTTTTGTATGCAATTTCGTTGCCGCATATCTACGAAACAGTTATGGCTGGGGTTATGCATTTGCGGCTGCCGGAGTTGGGCTGATCCTTGGTATGATATTTCTGGCTTTAAATCTTAAACATGTTAAAGCGGGCGATATTAAGAAACCTGTTCAGGCAGAAGATATGCCTTTGTCGAAAATATTTCTTTATGTATTCCTGCCCGCCATCATCGCCGCCTTTATTGGCTGGGTGGTTCCAAATAAAATATTTGGGCAAACCATCATGGGTAGTCCCGCAAATGATGCATTTATTTTTGCCTGTATTCCCATCATTGCTTTCTACGTATCATTGTATGTGAAGGCAAAGGGACAGGATAAGAAGGGTATTGGTTCCCTTTTATTCATTTTTACCATATCAATCGTGTTCTGGACCATCTATAATCAAAATTCTACCGGGCTGACCTTATGGGCTGAAAAACATACGGACAGGAGCGTTACTCCCACTACCGAAAAATTTGCCGGAAAACTGGGGATGTTACAAACGGTAACGGATACACCAAGGCTGGTAAATAAGGTGAATGAATACTTCGTTAATGTAAAAGATGACGGGGGCCAGGTGGTGAAGGTGATGGGACCGGATCCCTATTTTAACAATGTTCCAAAAAATGAATGGCCCCAGGGAAAGGATGTGAAATTAGCCAACACAGAATTATTCCAATCCATTAACCCGCTGTTTATTGTATTACTTACCTTATTTTTTGTCCCGTTTTTTGATTATTTAAGAAAACGGAACAAGGAACCTTCCACCGCATCTAAATTTGGCATGGCCTTGTTTATTTCGGGTTTATCCGCATTGGTAATGGTATTCGCCGTAATGTCGGTTCCGTCTATTTACGGTTATAAGGCCGCACCTGCCTGGCTATGGGGAACATATTTTGTATTTACCATCAGCGAGATATTCTTAAGCCCCATTGGTTTATCACTGGTGTCCAAACTAGCACCTGCCAGGCTCACGGCCCTGATGATGGGGGGATGGTTCTTATCTACTTCTATTGGTGGCAAGATCGCAGGTGTAATGACGAGTTTCTGGGATGATTTTACAGACAAAAAAATGTTCTTCCTGATCCTGGTGATTGCAGCGTTTATTGGTGGCATATTAATCTACTCAAGATTAAAATCACTGAACCAGATAGTAAAAGATAAAACGGGTTCGGCATAATGTTAATTATTTTAATGAAAGGCGATACAAAACTGTATCCCTTTTCAATTTACCTTCCTTCACTAAAACCAGGTTTGCATGTCTGAGAAAAAACTTTTCCAACCATTTGTGTCGCCTCAAACTATTATGAAAGAATTGACCGTAAAGTCAATTTTATTAGGCAGTTTATTTGGTGTGATATTCGGTGCTGCTACCGTATACCTCGCATTAAAAGCAGGGTTGACTGTTTCTGCCTCTATTCCTATCGCCGTGATCGCTATTACTTTGGGAAGAAAATATTTCAAAACAACGATACTTGAAAATAATATCATACAAACTACCGGCAGCGCCGGTGAGAGTATTGCAGCGGGGGTATCCTTTACCTTACCCGGATTTTTATTTCTTTCGTCACCGGACAGTGCTGCTTATTTTAATTACCTCACCATTTTGATACTGGCGATCGTGGGTGGCATGCTGGGTACTTTATTAATGGTGCCTTTAAGAAAGGCGTTAATTGTAAATGAACATGATACCCTGCCTTACCCGGAAGGAACGGCATGCGGTGATGTTCTAAAAGCCGGAGAAAAAGGAGGGGATTTTGCAAGGACTGCCTTTTGGGGATTAGGAGTTGCATTCAGCTATGCCACACTGCAAAAGATTTTGCACCTGATTGCGGAAACACCCTTATATGTAACCAAACAGGCTAATAAGTTTTTCCCATCCGCCCAGGTAAGCGGCGAAATAACTCCTGAATACTTAGGAGTGGGTTATATCATTGGCCCTCGTATTGCCGGTGTATTGGTTGCTGGTGGCGTACTTAGCTGGCTGGTATTGATACCGCTTTTAGCTTCTACGATACCCGCCGATACTATTGCCAGCCAATTGATAAAACTGGGTTACCTCGCAGACCTGACAAAAGATGGTGGCAAAGGCGGATGGAATGCTGCCATGCATACTTTTAACAATTATCCTTCAGCAATTTATTATGCTTTCATCCGGCAAATAGGCGCAGGCGCGGTTGCTGCGGGCGGGATAATTACTTTGTTTAAAACGATTCCTACCATTGTTAAATCAATTAAAGGAAGCGTCAGTTCCATAAAAAATAATTCCGGAGACGCACAGGCAAATGCTGTTCTAAGAACTGAAAAAGACCTGGATATAAAAGTTGTCGGATTTGGAAGTTTAGGACTGATCGCATTGATTGCCTTGCTGCCACAGGTACCTGGTGACAGCATTTTACAGAAATTATTAATAGGAATTTTAGTTATCATTTTCGGGGCTTTGTTTGTTACCGTTTCTTCAAGGATCGTTGGACTGATCGGATCTTCCAACAATCCCATCAGTGGCATGACCATCGCCACGGTAATGGGAACGAGCCTGATCTTTATGGCAGTAGGCTGGACGGGAAATGCCTACGAACCGCTTGTATTGGTCGTTGGCGGGATGATCTGTATTGCGGCTGCCAATGCCGGCGCTACCTCGCAGGATCTAAAGAGCGGCTATATTGTGGGTGCAACTCCCCGAAACCAGCAAATTGCGTTGTTTATTGGCGCCATCGTTTCATCTGTTGTTATTGGCATCACCATAAAATACCTGGATAAGCCTACCACCGATATGCTGGCACAGGGAATTCACCATGCGATCGGTACAGAAAAATATCCTGCGCCACAGGCTACTTTAATGGCAACTTTAATAAAAGGAATTCTTTCATTCAAC
This sequence comes from Ferruginibacter sp., assembly GCA_040006615.1. Lineage (GTDB taxonomy): Bacteria > Bacteroidota > Bacteroidia > Chitinophagales > Chitinophagaceae > Ferruginibacter. The sequence goes on along the minus strand of JBDTWP010000006.1, from coordinate 30,875 downwards.
CTGGACTGGCAATATGTTTTCGTAGGTGTTTTTGTGGCCGTGGTAATGGAACTATGTGGCATCAAATCATTAAGTTTTGCCGTTGGCGCTTACCTGCCCTTATCTACCACTTTACCCATTTTCATTGGCGGTGCCATCAAGGGGCTGGTTGATATGAAAAAGAAAAAAGAAAATATTGAAAAGACTGAGGAGGATGAACTGGGAAAAGGAAGCCTGTTTGCCACCGGGCTTGTTGCCGGAGGTGCGGTTGCGGGTGTTATTATTGCCTTTCTTTCGGGCAGTGACTGGGGAGACAAATTTTTAAAGAAAATTACGCTGGAACATTCATTGAGTACAGCGCTAAGCATCCCCGGTTATTTTTTATTGGGTGTATTGTTTTTTGCCACCATGGGATGGATGCTTTACCGGACTGCGTTGAAAAAATAAGGACTAGTTGTTAATTGATAATTGATAATTGATAATTCTTTCTATTATTCCGGATTTTAAAAAGTGGTGACATATTTTAAATTTTTTGAGTTGCTTCTTTGTTGCTGGTGTATTAATAATTTAATTTTGTAACCTATACTTTTAAAACCAATAAAGAATTTGCTTCTCTTGATGATAGCACGACAGTTTTAGATGCTTATTACTGTTCAAATAAATGTAATAACAGAGGCTTCTAACCTGGTTTGATAAAATGTGCTTTATTTTTATCGGAAATTGCTGCAATTGAATCTGTTTCAATGAAAGTAGGTTTCGGTTCGTGAAGACAAGAACCGAGGCTTGCAGCTTGATTTTTTAATGCATTCCTGAGCAGTTGCCTTGCTAACATTTCCTCCCTTTCCCTGGCTAGTTTATCTTTCAGCATATATGCTTTAACAGCTTCATTGTAAACGCCATTTCTTCTTTTCAGTCTCTTTTGCCATGCAGCTTTCTTTTCCCTGTCTGCAATAACTGTTTTGGCATAAGCAACCGCTTCGCGAAATAAATTCCTGGAGGTGCGCTGGCCTGCAGAGGCTTTTATTCGTGACATGTCCGGAAACTTTGTTTTTATGATACCCCATTCATAATGCTTGATACAGAACGATTTTCCAACGCCGCCCCTGATCATCCTCAGGTGTAAAGGCAATTTCTTCTTACTCATGATCTATAAATTAGTTGTTGTGATTTATTGATGTTTATTCCAGGACAAACCTATTTCATAAGAATAATAATTCCAAACACAGTGAATGGAAATGAACGGAAATGACCGGAAATGACCGAAAATGACCAGAAATGGCGAAAAATGAAACGAAATGAAACATATATCCGAACAGTGATTGAACCTGATTTATTTGATTGACCTGATTTCGATTTCATTGGCAATTGAATTTATTTAATCCATAGTAGGAAAATCAATTACTGAATTACTCATTGCTTCTAACAGTTTACCCGGGAAAAGGCAGGGAAAACCCAGTAGGAAACCAGGGGGAACTCAGGAGGAGCCTAGTGGGAACAACGAAGGATAGTGGGAGAAAGGCAGGGAGAAACCAGGGGTAAACCAGGGAGTGCAACGAAGGATAGTGGGAGAAAACCAGGGAGTGCAACGAAGGATAGTGGGAGAAGTAACGAAGGATAGTGGGAGAATACCCGACAAATTGATAATTGATAATTTGTAGTTGATAATTTTGGCATATCCTGATTTGGTTGTATTTTTCGATTTCCGGGAATAATTGATAATTGTAAAATAGCTGAATAGTTTTACCTGGTGTTACCAATAAAGAATTTTTTATATAATCAATTACATGACTGCATTATTTTCCTGTTATTTTTCATCATCCCTACAATTTCTATCATTTATTTTTGAATCAACTTTTGTATTTAACCCATAGGAAAGTTATGGAAATATTTTTGATTTTAGTAACAGCCAGGCAGGCTATTTCTGCATTATTTTTATGAACAATAAAATTGAAAATACGGCTTAGAAAAGGGAAATATGAATTAACGAGACCCGGAGATGACCAGGGTTTGTTTTTAAGAAATTGCCTGGGATTATTCTTAGATCAGGTCACGGCCTCCGGTCAGAAGGGGATTCCGGGGTATCATATAAAATCCAGGTAGCTATATTGTTTTCCCAAAATCATTTTGTCGTCCGCATTCAGCCATTTATTCAAAACAGTGGCATACACATCTTTAAAATCCACTTTGTGTTTCAGGTCGCCATCATCCAGGTCGGACAAGTCAGGCATCGGATTTAATAAGCCCTTTTCTTTTAATCCCCCACTGATGAAGAACATGTTATTAGCCGTACCATGGTCAGTGCCACCACTTGCATTTTGTGTTACCCGTCTTCCAAATTCGCTAAAGGTCATCATCAATACATCTTCAAAGCGGTTATTCTTTTTCAGATCCGTTGTAAATGCCTGCACCGCATCATTTAATTCCGTGAACAATTTTTTCTGCTGATTTTCCTGGTTTACATGCGTATCAAAACTACCCAGTGAAACATAATATATTTTGGTATTGATGTCGGAGAGGATGAGGGATGCAATGATCTTTAAATCTTTTCCCAAAGTGGTTCCGGGGTAAGGTTCGGCTGTTGGATGCAATTTGCTTTGCTGATAAATATAGTCAGCACTGCTTAAAGTATCACCCAGGGTTTTATAGAGATAGTCAGTGGTTTCATCCCCGCTATGATGATCAGCATTGATATCCTTAAAATATTTTTCATTGCTGATGCTGTATAATTTCCGCGGGTCTTTGAACGCAAGGCCATTATTATTTTCTCCTTTTAAAGCAAGGCTTACGATGTCATCTATCTCTACAGCCTGGGTTGGCCTGTCGCATCCTTTGCACCGGGCGTCGAGGTACCTGCCTATCCATCCGGTATTCACATACTCGTTACTGTTACTGGCACTATGCCAGATATCCATACTTCTGAAATGGGAGCGGTCAGGGTTAGGATAACCAACGCTGTTCAGGATTGCCATATCTCCCTGGTCAAATAATCCTTTAAAAGCCTTCAATGCAGGGTTGAGCCCAACCTCTCCTGTTAATGGCAATGCCTTATCTTTCAAAATACCTAACCTGGGCCTTGCATTATAATAGATGTCATTTTGTATAGGAATTACCGTATTTAATCCGTCATTTCCTCCGCTAAATTGTATTACCACCAACACTTTATTTCCGGGAGGCACCATCAGGGGCCTTTCAAATGCCCTTAGAAATTGAGGCACCATCAGTGAGGCGGTAGCCAGTGAACCGATTTGTAAAAATTCTTTGCGTTTGATAATCATAAAATATCCATTTAGCGTCCCTGGCGGGAGCAATTTAACACAACTGGTATTCCGGCGTACTCATCAAATAAACGATGGCACTTTTAATATAATTTTCCCTGCTTTCGTTATTGAGGTATTTAGCCAGGAGGTTGCTGCCTACTTTGGTTTTGGTTTGTAGAACTGTTTCCGAAATTTTTGGCAGCAGGTTTTCCCTCGATACGTTTTCAAATATTTTTACAGGTAATTGCCAATCCACCACAGCTGCACTGTATTTACTCCCGAAATTTGTTTTCTTTTGTAAATTCACCCGTTCTTCTGCCATTTGTCCCATCATTATATCATCATCGGTTTTGGGGCGAATATTGATGGCCTCATTTGCTGTTATCATTTGTGGAATGATCAGCCTTAACATGAGTGTACTGCTATCGATCCAGCTTTTACCACCGGGCCAGCTCGCTACATTGGGGGGATAAAAAAGTATTTGGCCCAGCGCCCGCTGCAATAATAATTGAACCGCAGTATTTTCCAGTTCCATGGGAAGCAATCTACGGATCCCCACCAACAGGTCTACAGGTGATTTTATTTTAGATCCTATATTTTTTTCATCATAAAACCAATCGCTGGTAAAGATATCTTCCATCAGTTTTTTGATATCGTACTCATTCTTATAAAATCGATTAGCTAGCCAATCCGCCCTTTTTTCATCCAATTTTTCATTTACAAAATAGCGGTATATCTTATTGGTGATATAAATAGCCGTTTGCTTTTGTTCCAGTAAAATGTCAATGATATCATCGCCGTTAAAATTGCCGGTTTTTCCCAGGAAGGTTTTACTTCCGTCATCATGCTGGTTATTTCTAAATACAAATTCTCCCTGCAGGTTGAAGCCCCATCCTGTAAATGCCCTGGCGGCCTCTTTTACATCATTCTCCGTATAATTTCCCCTTCCCATTGTAAACAATTCCATCACTTCTCTTGCAAAATTTTCGTTGGGCCGTTGTTTCCTGTTTTGTTGGTTATTTAAGAACCGGAGCATCGAAGGGCTCTTGCTTACTTCTCTTAACAGGTCTCCAAATTTGCCGAAGGCATTATTACGTACGATATCCAATAATTGCTGCTGGTGAAAAATATTGATCCCCCTGCAGGCAAAATGACCGTGCCAAAAAAAGCTCATCTTTTCCCGGAACTGCGCTTTACTGCTGATCATTTCAGTCATCCACTGCAGGTTAAGATTATTGATATCCACCCTGGATTGCTGCAGCATAGTTTTCTTTTGTTCCGGTGAAAGTTTTTGTATTTGCCCAATGTCTTGCAGCTCTTTCCTCAATCCATCCAGCATATAGGATGCAGACTCTATTTTTCCAGGTTTTTTGTATGAAGTTTTTAATAGCATCTCCCATATCTCTTTTTGAGATAAGCCATCCAGGTTCGCTGCATCTTCAGCTACCGGACCAAAAGCTGCCCTCCACAGGAGATGTTGATTTTTTAATCGGTTTGAAACTTGCATTCAGGAGTACCAGTTTAAGATAACAATTACTTAATTATGCGGAGGTTTCTATGACTGGAATTTTATGAATTAGTTTAATTGCTATTTTTTAGCAATGATCCACCGTATGCCAATCTGCAATGGCATACCATTGCCCAGGCTGGTGGACATATTAAAACTGTTATTTACACCTTTGGTAAAAGTTCCGCCCTGGGTACCCTGTTCTGTGTTTTTTCTTTCATATCCCACTGAAATCAGGTTATATAATGCGGCTTCTAAAAACAAGCTGTTTTTTACCTGGTATGATAACCCCGGAAATATGCCTGCACCAATTGAAAAACCCTTTTCCTTAAAATAATCCGGCTGTTGCATTGTTGTTTGTTTTCTATAAACTGACTGCCCGCTAATGCCGGCATCTCCAAACAGGTAGAATGATTTTCCGAGTGCCAGGTATTTACGAATCCAGATACCTGCACCGATATTATTGCCCTTGTTACTATAATATACATTTTGCTCGTTGTTGTAATAGGAGAGCAATAACTTTCCACCTACTATCAGGTTGTCTTTCACCGCCAAACCCATTGAGGGATAAAAAGTATAACTATTATTTTTTGAGGTAGTAGGATTGTTCTCCGGGCTTTTAAACTTAGAACCAGACACAGAAATATCGCCTCCGATGAACAATGCGCCTTTTTTAATTTGTGCGTTTAACAGTAAAGAGGTAAATAAGGAAATAACAAGTAAATTAATTTTCATAACGGTTGAGTTTAGGTGATAGTAAATGAGATGATTATTTAAAGAGGTTGTAATGATCGAACTAGCTGCGAGGGAGATGTTAAAGATTATTAAACAGGATTAGTGCACTAAACCTTCCAAAGCTATCCAACCCGGGAAGGGCTGGATAGCTTTGAGAGGTTGGATGGCTTTGGGAGATTAGGTACCTTCGGGAGGTCGGGTACCCGGTCATTAAACAGACCGGGCACCAAAATAACCGTGCAATACTTTTGGTAATAGAATAGCCGTTTCCGTTTGGTTATTTTCCAGCAAGGCGGCTACGATCCTTGGCAGCGCCAGGGATGAGCCGTTTAAGGAATGTAATAATTGTGTTTTACCGGCTGCATCTTTGTAGCGTATCTTCATCCTGTTGGTTTGAAAAGTTTCGAAGTTACTGACAGAGCTTACTTCCAGCCATTTTTGCTGTGCTGCGCTGTACACTTCAAAATCGTAGGTCAGCGCGCTTGTAAAACCCATATCACCACCGCATAAACGAAGAATACGATAAGGCAATTCAAGCGATTGCAATAATTTTTCGATATGCAGTACCATTGATTCCAAAACCGCGTAGCTTTCGTTGGGATGTACCAGTTGTATTATTTCCACTTTATCAAACTGGTGTACCCTGTTCAGTCCACGCACCTCACTGCCAAAGCTGCCCGCCTCCCTTCTGAAGCAGGGTGTATAAGCCGTCATCTTTACGGGGAGATCAGTTTCCTTTACAATTTCATCCCTGTAAATATTGGTGACAGGCACTTCTGACGTAGGTATCAAATATAGTCCGTCAACGGGTACATGGTACATTTGCCCTTCCTTATCCGGTAACTGACCGGTACCGTAAGCTGAAGCTTCATTTACCATCAGCGGCGGTAAATATTCGGTGTAGCCAGCCGCTATATTATAATCTAAAAAATAGTGAATCAGGGCTCTTTGTAATTTAGCTCCTTTGCCCTTATACAAAGGAAAGCCACTGCCAGTAAGTTTGGCACCCGATTCAAAATCCACCAGGCCAAATTGCTTTACCAGCTCCCAATGCGGAACTGCTGAAGCCGGAAGTGTTGGCCTGCTGCCGCCCTCTCTTACCAACTCGTTTTCCTCCGGCGTTTTCCCTTTTTTTACAGAAATATGGGGAAGGTTCGGCAATCTTATTATCGTCTCCTGCAATTGTTTTTCCACAGTGGCCAATTGTTCATTCAATTGCTGAATGTTGTTTTTGTGCATGGTCACCTGCTGTCTTTTTTTTTCTGCAAGTTCCTTTTCCCCACTCCCCATCAGCAAACCAATGTCCTTATTGGATGCATTTATGTCAGCCTGTAATGTTTCAGTTGTTACTTTAAATTTACGGACCTGCTCATCCAGTTCCACTATTTTATCCACTATTGATAAATCAGAAAAATATCTTACGCTTAACCTTTCTTTTACCAATTCAATGTGCCGGCGGATAAAACTGATCTGTAACATTTTTTTACTAAATTTTGGCAAAGGTATAGCATGATGATTGATTTTAGATGTCACCACCCCTGTGCGCCAGGGGTAGACAGGCAGGGACGATTTGGTTGGACGGAGCTGATATTTGGATATTATATGCCACTTTTAAATTTACATTTGCAACATGCAACATGCAAAGGACGATTTACAGGTAAGGTGGCTCAAGCTTCGTATTAAATTAAAAGAAACATATGGCATTAAGCCTGACATGGATGGCGTGCTTTTTTTGATTGGCGTGCAGGAACTCGGTAGCGGAAAGCAGGTATATACCAAGGAGCAAAAACAGGATCTTATGCATATCGCCGTTTGCACAGTATTAATGCAAAGTGGTTATTATTTGCTGGAAGGCCATGATGAAGAAGGCTGGCCCCATTTTAAACAATTGAAAGCGCTCCCGGAATTTAACCTCTTTGAGCAGGAAAATTTTTTAAAAGACCATGTTTTGCTTTACTTTGAGCAGATTTTTAAAAATGACAATTAATCCCTATGTATAATTTTTGCAGATTTCTTCTTACAATAACCGTATTATTCAGTACTGCTGTATTACAAGCCCAGGTAAAGAAAAATGTAATAAAAAAAACAACGGTAGCCCCCATAAAGCCAAAGGCAAGGGAAAAGGTTGCGGTTATTAAACCGCCTGTTAAAGCAGCCGGCGTAAGAGTAAAAATAACTACGGATTTGGGTGAAATAGTAGTGAGACTATCTGACAAAACTCCAAGGCATCGTGATAATTTTATAAAGCTGGTAAACGAACATTTTTACGACAGTTTAATTTTTCACAGGGTTATGGCCGGCTTCATGATCCAGGGGGGAGATCCTGAAAGTAAAAATTCGCCACCGGATATTATGCTGGGGAGGGGCGATGTAGGTTATACCATACCACCGGAGTTTGATTCCACTTTATATCATAAAAAAGGGGCGTTGGCGGCGGCCAGGACCAATAACCCTGAGAAGGCAAGCAGTGGATGCCAGTTCTATATTGTGCAGGGCAGAAAATATGTAGATGAGGAGCTGAATTTGATCGGAATGCAAAACGGAATTTATTTTTCTCCGGCCAAGCGCATGACCTATAAAATGCTGGGAGGAACTCCTGTTCTGGATATGAATTACACTGTGTTTGGTGAAGTGGAAACCGGAATTGATGTGGTGGATCAGATAGCACAGGTACAAAAAAATAATTTTGACCGCCCGGTAAAAGACATTCATATGAGAATGGAGGTAATAAAATAAATTGAGATAAGAAACAGTCTGAAAGATTTTCAGAATTTCTTACAATTCCAGGGTTTGCCGGTGAAACTGCCACCAGTGAGTAAAAAAATAAGAATTATAATAAAGACTATCCCAATAATACATTCCAACGGGAAAAGAAAAATGATTTAATTTGCAGCACATTTATCAAATAAAGCACAAACTCCCAGGCTGGCATAATAAAAACTTTAAAAATATGAACTTCCCAGAAAATCTCCGTTATACCAAAGACCATGAATGGGTATCTTTATCAGGTAATGTAGCTATAGTTGGCATTACTGACTATGCCCAGGGTGAATTAGGCGATATCGTATATGTGGATATTTCAACAACCGGAAAAGCATTGGCTGCCGAGGAGGTTTTTGGTACGGTAGAAGCAGTAAAAACCGTAAGCGATCTTTTTTTACCATTAACCGGAACAATTACGGCAATAAATCCTGCATTGGAGGGGCAACCGGAGTTGGTTAACACCGATCCGTACGGGGAAGGCTGGATGATAAAAATGACCGTGGACAATGTAGCAGATATAGAAAAACTGATGACCGCGGAAGCTTATGCCGCACTTGTTGGATAATTAACCGTAATCGTACCCGCCATTAAGGCAAAGTCTTTCAGCCCAACGGAGGGAGACTTTTAAACCTCTATTTAAATGAAGCATATTAAAATTTCTAATTTTATACCAGGCACCGCCTGGTTTTTTGTTGTGCTGATATTATTATGTATGCCCGGTGATGATATTCCATCAAATGACTGGATCGAAATAATTTATTTTGATAAGTGGGTCCATACCGGGATTTTCGGTTTGATGGCATTTTTATTTATGATGCCTGTGGCCCTTTCACCCACAAGGAGTAGAAAAAAATTACAATATTTTATCCTGATCGCAATTGCCACTTCCTTATGGGGCTTAACTACTGAATTTATTCAGAAATTCTGGGTTTCAGGCCGAAACTTTGACCTGTTCGATTGGGCTGCCGATAGCCTGGGCGCATTTACTTCGCTTATCATTTGCAGAAAAAAGTTTATTTCATTCAGACGCAAAATTAACGGTGCCAATTAATACCAGGATCAATGTGGCAATATGAGAATGTGAAAATGACTCAATAGAGCGATCGGGCCGGTACCAGGAACCTGGGCTTGTTTACCGTTTTTTCGCCCGGGTCCTACTTCAGAATAAAATTCCGGTTGAGCAGATTGGGATTAGTGAGCCACCTACCGTGGTCTTATTCCCCGGCAGACGTTATACTGACCTCTTTTGTTTTGGTAATAAATTAATCAGATATTTACTAAACTTGCTGAATGGTAACCTTTTTAGTACATTTGCCTATATGATGAACGTAGAGAATATGGAGTACAATACCACCCGCAATCATTTAACGATGAGGGAATATGGTCGCCATATACAAAAAATGGTGGAATACCTGCTTAGTATTGAAGACAAAGAAAAGCGCCAGCGAAATGCAATGGCCCTGATAGAATTGATGGGGTTTTTAAATCCCCACCTGAAGAATGTTGAAGATTTTCGCCATAAATTATGGGATCATCTTTTCCTGATCAGCAACTTTTCACTGGATGTGGAAAGCCCTTATCCGATCCCAACAAGGGAGACATTAAAGGCTAAACCAGAGCCATTGGGTTATCCAAAAAAGTATCCCAAATTCAATCATTTAGGAAAGAACATCGAGGTAGTTATCAACAAAGCACTGAAAGAAGAAAATCCGGAAAAACGCCAGGGATTTGCCAATTCCATCGCTTATTATATGAAACTTACCTATAGCAACTGGCATAAAGAACTGGTGCATGATGACAATATCCAGTCCGAATTACAATCCATTACAGAAGGTCAGCTAGAATTTAACAACCGTCCATTTGTAAAACACAGAACGGATAACCGCAGCGACAGGGATGATTACAGAAGTGGCAGCGCCAGTGGTTACCGGAAAAACTTTGGTGGAAGAAGTAATACCAGCGGCAGGGATAACCGCAGTGGAGGAGGACAGCGTGATAATCGCGGTGGTATTGGCGGCGGAGGTGGTCGGGATAACAGGACCGGTGGTGGTAATACCGACAACAGAAACAATAATAACCGGAATTTTAAAAAAAGATTTTAATTTTTATCAATTGATATCCATGCCCCGGCAGGATGATAAATTGATTCTAAAGTACCTGATTTGAGCCCTGACAGTTATTAAACGTTGGGGCTTTTATTTTTAATAACCCATTATAAAATTTATCATCCAGGATGAGTTCATTTGAAGTTACCGGAGGCAACAGACTTTCGGGTGAAATTATTCCTCAGGGAGCGAAGAACGAAACATTACAAATTATTTCAGCGGTTTTGCTTACTTCGGAGAAAGTCTACATCGATAATATTCCCGACATCATAGATGTAAACCTGCTGATAGAATTATTGGCTGAAATGAAAGTGAAAATTGAAAGGACAGGCAGAAACAGTTGTACTTTCCAGGCAAATGATGTGGATGTGGATTATTTAAGCAGTGAGGACTACCACAAAAAAAGCGGTAAGCTCAGAGGCTCCGTGATGCTGGCGGGTCCTATGCTATCGCGTTTTAAAAAAGCTTATATTCCCAAACCCGGGGGTGACAAGATTGGCCGGCGGAGATTAGATACACATATTTCAGGTTTCGAAAAATTAGGCGCTTCCTTTCAATACAACCCGGACGGTTTTTTTTACCTGGCTGCCAAAAAACTTAAGGGTACAACTATTTTATTGGATGAACCCAGTGTAACCGGTACGGCGAATATCCTAATGGCATCAGTAATGGCTTCCGGCACCACTACTATTTATAATGCAGCATGCGAACCATACCTGCAGCAACTTTGCAAAATGCTGAGCAGGATGGGGGCAAAAATAAGTGGCATAGGAAGCAATATGCTTATTGTAACGGGGGTTGATTACCTGGGTGGAACAGAACACCGGATTTTGCCTGATATGATTGAAGTAGGCAGTTTTATCGGCCTTGCAGCCATGACACAAAGTGATATTATTATAAAGAACGCAGGGATAGAACATTTAGGCGTAATTCCCGAAAGATTTCAACAACTCGGTATAAAAATGGATTTCCCGGGTGACGATATACACATACCAGCGCAGGAATTGTATGAAATTCAAAAATACATGGATGGCGGTGTTCTCACGATTTACGATCATCCCTGGCCGGGTTTTACACCGGATCTGCTTAGCATCGTTTTAGTAACTGCCATACAGGCAAAGGGGAGCGTACTGATACACCAGAAGATGTTCGAAAGCCGCTTATTTTTTGTAGATAAGCTGATTGATATGGGCGCTCAAATTATTTTATGTGATCCCCATCGTGCTGTGGTAATAGGATTGGAAAGGCAACAAAAATTAAGGGGGATAGCGATGAGCAGCCCGGATATACGCGCCGGTGTAGCCTTGCTGATAGCAGCTTTGAGTGCGGAAGGTAAAAGCAGTATTCAAAATATTGAACAGATAGACCGGGGATATCAATACATTGATACCCGGTTGCAATTGCTGGGAGCAGATATAAAGAGAAGTAATTAATTGATAATTGATAATTGATAATTTCTTGGGGGAAAGCCTGATGTTTTGGGCAATAGTTATTTTTCGTTGCCAAATGGCAGCTATGTTAATAAATACTGCTGCTATGAACCATGAACTTTCAACTTTCAACCATTAACCATGAGCTTTCAACTTTCAACCAACAACCTCCATTTGGCTTTTCTTTCTTTTCTTTGCACATGCCTATACAGAATAAAATCATTATTATCACGGCTCCATCGGGATCCGGGAAAACTTCTATCACCCGTCACCTGATGAAAACCTTTCCGGAACTGGCTTTTTCCATATCAGCTGCCACGAGGAAGTCGAGAGGTATGGAAAAAAACGGTGTAGATTACTACTTTATAAGCGAAGATGAATTTAAACAAAAGATACAGCACAACGAATTTGTAGAATGGGAAATGGTGTATGAAGGAAAATATTACGGCACTTTAAAAAGTGAATTGACCCGTATTTGGGATGAACAAAAGATACCGGTTTTGGATATTGACGTAAAAGGTGCCATACATATAAAACAGCAATACCCCGGATCTTCCATTTCGTTGTTTATAGAACCTCCGTCTGTTGGAGAGTTAAAAAAAAGGCTGGAAAGCCGTGGTACCGAAACCCCCGAATCGCTGGCTGCCCGGATCAATAAAGCCGCGTATGAAATATCCTTTAAAGGACATTTTGATAAGCAGATCGTAAACGATGACCTGCAAAAAGCCTGTAATGAAGCCACTATTATCATAAGTCATTTTATACAACAATAATTGGTTTACAGGAAATATTAATGATCTTTATTACTTTTACCATATGGACTGGATAGCTCTATTTGCAATACTTATTTCTTTACTCCTGATTGGCTTCTTATCAGGAGTAGAGATGGCATTTGTATCTGCAAATAAATTATCTATTGAGTTAAGAAAGAAACAGGGAACTTACAGCGGGAAAATATGGGGTGAATATGCCGACAAACCGGCCAGGTTTATTGGCACCACACTCATTAGCTTTAATGTGATACTGGTGGTATATGGTTTATTCTGGAGCAGCTTTATGTCCGGGGTATGGCAAAATCGAATTGGAACTTTCAGCTGGCATATCACCAATCCTTATTTGCATCTCATCATTGAAACAATGGTTTCCACTTTTTGCCTGCTTTTTTTTGAATTTGTTTTTAAAGCATATTTCAGGGCGAAAAATGAGACGATGCTTAGCAGTGGTTTTATTACCTATATCACCCAAATCTTTTTCACCGCCTTTTCAGGCATTGCCGCATTATTTGTGGATATTGCAGAATGGATACTGAAATATATTTTCAATGTGAAACTGAACGAAAAGAAAGACGTATTCACAAAAATTGACCTTGAACATTTTGTTCAACAAAGTAAAAATCACGACGAAGAAGACACGACTGAAATCAATAAAGAGTTATTTGAAAACGCGCTGTCGTTAAGCGAAAAAAAAGTGCGGGAATGCCTGATACCCAGGAAAGAAATCGACGGGGTGGATATCAGCACAAATATTGAAATCGTAAAGGACAGGTTTATTCAAACCAAACTCAGTAAACTGGTAGTATTTGAAAAGAATATCGATAATATTGCAGGCTATGTACATCAGTTAGACCTGTTTAAGAACCCGGTTGATATCCGGGCTATCCTGCTGCCCATACCTACTATACCTGAAAGCATGAGTGCTACGGATTTAATGACCAAATTCAGCAAAGAAAGGAAAAGCATTGCATGGGTGGTGGATGAATTTGGCGGCACCGCAGGTATCGTAACAATGGAGGATCTGCTGGAAGAAATTTTTGGTGATATCAAGGATGAATATGATACTGAAGAATTTGTAGAAAAGCAATTAGCTACCAATGAATTTATTTTTAGCGGCAGGCTGGAACTGGATTATATTACCGAAAAATACAAGCTGGAATTCCCTGACAGCAGGGAAACGGAAACTCTCAGTGGTTTTATCATTCAAAACCGCGATGAAATTCCCAAGCAAAAAGAAACTTTTACAGTAGGCAATTACCAGTTTGATATTTTAAATGTAACCGAAACAAGAATTGAAACTGTAAAGATGAAAGTGCTTAAATGAACCCCTTTCCCACCAGGTAAGTTTCGGATAACCTTAGCTGGTAGTCTTAAAATCCTGCCGTTTTCTTAGTCATTTTATCGCCATGTGGTGAAGGAAGGCTATCAATTTTATCAGAACAGTTTCATAAATTATTTCGATTGGATGACAATTGCCATTAATTCAACTCGTTTTTTAAAGCCAACCGGCAATGATTTTTACTATGATTATTTTATAAAGATCGCGGCATCAAAACCCGAACATCAATTTGTTTTCATTACCCCCTCCCGGACCGGCGCGAAGCTGATTACTTTTCAAAATACAATCCATGTTATTTCTTCGCCAATGGCCAACACCCCACTGATGTGGAAAATCTGGCTTGATCATACATTACCGGGTATTGCCAGGAGACACAAGGCTGATATAATTTTCAATACCGGTGGGGTATGCTCATTACGGACCCGGCTACCGCAATGGCTTTTTATCAGTGACCTGTCCATTTTATTTATTCCCGCTTTCTTTCTAAGAAGGCAACAGCATTTTTTAAAAAAAAATATGCCAGCTTTCCTTACCAGGGCAACTACAATTGTAACCGCTTCTGATTTTCTTTCAAAAGAAATTACCCGCCGGTATTCCATTGAAGACGGAAAAATAAATACGATCCAGCTGATCGCAAGTGATCACTATCAACCTGCCGGCTGGATTGAAAAAGAATCAATCAAAGAACAATATGCAGCAGGAAAGGAATATTTCTTATTTAGCGGTGAAATTCATCCTCAGAATAACCTTGTAAATTTGTTAAAAGCATTTTCTTTTTTTAAAAAAAGGCAGAAAAGTAACATGCAATTAATAATAACGGCCGGGTCTGTTTCAGCAAATGATCCTTTTATTGAAAATTTGAAAACATTTAAGTACCGGAAGGAGGTAAACTTATTGGTGAATCTGCCTGAGGAGGATTTAGCAAAAATTACCGCAGGCGCCTATGCTTTCCTCTATCCGGCCATGTATGAGGGCACGACATTAATTGCATTGCAGGCCATGCAATGTGAAGTGCCTGTTATCTCCGGCAATACCGGTGCCATAAAAGAAATAGCCGGCGACGCAGTATTATTGGCGGACCCTGCAAATTTTGAAGATATAGCTGATAAAATGATGCAGGTGTTCAAAGATGAAGCCAACCGTACAGAACTAGTAAGAAGAGGTATATTAATATCTCAAAAATATAATAAGGATTCCATGGATGACCAATGGTGGAAATCTATTATGCCTTTATCCTCCAGTGTGCATAACCGTTTCAAATGATTAATCATTTGAAACGAATTAAACTGATTCAGCTTCTTTCCGTTTCTATAATAAAGATATTAACTTTGCGTTCTTAAATTAACAAATCAGCTAATCAAAACATGAACCGATCAACCATAAAAATTGACGTATTATTGGACCCCGATAAAGTACCTGAACAAATTAACTGGACAGCTACGGACAGTTCAGCCGACATGGGCCAAAAGGCCAAAGCCATGTGCATAGCTTTTTGGGATGGTGCCGATAAAACTGCGATGCGTATTGATCTTTGGACAAAAGATATGATGATGGATGAAATGGCAGATTTTTATTACCAGATGCTGATGACCATGGCAGATACCTTTAAACGAGCCACTAAGCAACAGGAGCTTAGTGATGACATGAAAAAATTTGCCAAAGAATTTTTTGATAAGTTCAGATCGATGCAGTTAAATGAACCGAATTAGGGGTATTTAGGGTAAATGGGGTAAATAAGGTAGTTGGCTAACATACCTGAATACCCGCTATTATAATACTCAAATCACATCTTATGAGCAATACAGAAAATATCGATTTAAATAAAGCACTGTCCATTCGCACTTCTATCGCGCCATGGTTATCAGTAGAAAATAGTTCAAATGCAGTCAACTTTTACAAAGCTGCCTTTGGTGCGATTGAGGTTTACAAACTCGAAACACCTGACGGAGGCCTTGTAGCCAGGCTATCCGTGGATGGATCGGAGTTTTGGGTAAGTGGCGGAATTTCTGAAAATGGGAGTCCCGCTCCTGAATCGTTGGGTGGTGGAACTATCCGAATGATATTAACAGTTGCAGATCCAGACTCTCTTTTTACACGGGCATTAAAAGCCGGAGCTACGGAGATCTTCCCTGTGGGAGAGGATTATGGGTGGAGATTGGGCCGGGTTTCAGACCCGTTTGGACTTCATTGGGAAATTGGTCATCCTCTTTCCACAAAGTAAGATTATGTTGATAATTTATCGCCAAATAAGTATATTAAAAACAGGGCTGTCCTGGCTGGGATTCTAATAAATTAAAAAAAATCAAGTATGGGTTTAGAACAACAAATTATGGCAGAAATGAAAGAAGCCATGAAAGCAAGGAATGAGGGCGAATTACGCAGTTTGCGTGCCATTAAAGCTGAGATCATAAAAGCAAAAACAGAACCGGGAGCCGGCGGTGAGATAAACGAGGCTACCGAACAAAAGTTTTTACAAAAGATGATGAAACAAAGGAGAGACTCCCTTGAAATATTTGAAAAACAGGGCCGGACCGATTTGGCGGACAAGGAAAAGGAAGAGATGGCTGTAATAGAAAAATTTCTTCCCAGGCAATTAGGCGAAGCAGAGATAAAAGCGGTCGTTGCGAAAATTATTGAGGAAAACGGGGCAACCTCACCTTCGGATATGGGTAAAGTAATGGGAGCCGCCAGCAAGCAGTTAGCAGGATTGGCGGATGGAAAAACTATCAGCAACATTGTAAAAGAATTATTAAACAAATAAGGCGCTAAGCCATGAGGTACGGCCAGGGTGGTTTGTTTAGGTTGCGGTCCATATGTCGGAGGTTGAAAAATAAGTCTCATTTCTTTTGAGCTGTATAAATCTTGTTTTTTGGTAAGT
Source organism: Ferruginibacter sp. (assembly GCA_040006615.1). Classification (GTDB taxonomy): domain Bacteria; phylum Bacteroidota; class Bacteroidia; order Chitinophagales; family Chitinophagaceae; genus Ferruginibacter. The sequence goes on along the minus strand of JBDTWP010000006.1, from coordinate 14,109 downwards.
ATATTGAGGTCCTATGATAGATATCATTTTTGCCATCGTAATTTTGATTGCCATCGTAAAAGGCTATAAGAAAGGGTTGATTATTGCACTTTTTTCAATAATTGCCCTCATAACGGGGCTTGCTGCCGCTTTAAAATTATCTGCAGCCGTTGCCGTGTATTTACAGCATGGCCTGACCGTATCTTCAAAATGGCTACCTGTTATTTCCTTTGCGCTGGTATTCTTCCTGGTAGTTTTCTTAGTTCACCTGGGAGGGAAAATAATCGAAAAAGCTTTTGAAATGACCTTCCTTGGATTGGCAAACCGGTTGGGCGGAATCCTGCTCTATATTATATTATACACGATTATTTTCAGTGTATTTTTATATTATGCCGATAAAACAAATGTATTTGAAGCAGCTACCATTGAATCTTCGAAAACCTATCCAATTTTACGGCCATTGGGGCCGAAACTTATTGATGGACTGGGCAAATCGGTACCACTGTTTAAAGATGTGTTTATCCAACTCGAAGGTTTTTTTGCCGGTGTATCCGATAAAATTCAACAGTAAATTTGAGGCATTATTTTATTTAATGTAATTTTAGCGTGATTACTCACTTCAGAAATTAGTTATTGACGCGAATTTATTATTAGTTCAAGTAGAATGAGTTACGAAATCAAACAAGACGGAAGGTTTAAATATATAGAAGTAGGCCAGGGTGAACCGCTTATGTTACTCCATGGGTTATTTGGTGCGTTAAGCAATTTTATGCCACTGATAGAACATTTCAAACAGACGCACAAGGTGATCGTACCCATGTTGCCTTTGCTGGAGCTTGACTTGCTTCATACTTCAGTAGGGGGTCTTCAAAAATTTGTACAAAAGTTTATTGAGCATCGTAATTATAACTTTATCCATTTGCTTGGTAATTCTTTGGGCGGGCATGTGGCGCTGGTACATATCTTAAAAAATCCCGAACGCATAAAAACCCTTATTTTAACAGGTAGTTCGGGCTTATTTGAAAATGGCATGGGTGACACGTATCCCAAACGGGGCGACAGGGATTATATCCGTAAAAAAACTGAACTTACTTTTTACGATCCAGCCCTGGCAACCGAAGAATTGGTTAATGAAGTTTTTGAAATTACCAACAACCGGTTGAAAGTGATTAAAATAATTGCGCTGGCGAAAAGTGCCATCCGTAATAATCTGGGTGAAGAGCTAAACGAGATAAAACAGCCCACGTGCCTGATTTGGGGAAATAATGACACGATTACCCCACCTTTCGTAGGCAAAGAATTTAACCGGCTAATTCCGAATAGTGAATTGCACTTCGTTGATAAATGTGGCCATGCCCCGATGATGGAAGTGCCGCAAGAATTTAACAGGATATTATCTGCCTTTCTAGCCAAACAGAAATCACTTGCTGCAACAGTTTGATACTTTTAGTTGTCTTTATACGTTAAAACACCTGGTTGGATTAATTTTTGGACACTATATTCATTTCAAACATTTTACATGCTTACAGCGGAACTTATCAACAACAATATACCCCGCCTTCAATTGCAGGATAGTATCAGTAAGGCATTGCAATTGATAAATGATTACCGGGTTACTCATTTACCCGTGGTAGCGGAAGACAAATACCTGGGATTGGTGAGTGAAGATGATCTCCTTGATGTAGATGAAGAAAAGGGAACTATTGAATTTTTACAGGAAAATTTTATCATTGCTTCTGTGAAGGAAAATGAACATTTTCTAAATGCCGTCAAATGCAGTAACCAGTTTGAAACCTCTGTGGTACCGGTAACTAATGAAGAGAATGAACTGGTAGGTGTTATCACCGTTACCGATCTCTTAAAGGCGCTGGGCGATTTTTCCGGCGCAAATGAAATTGGCGGCCTTATCGTAATGGAAATGGAACGGTCACAATTTGCCATTTCCGAAATAAGCCGCATTGTAGAGAGTAATGATGCTACGATTCTTCATCTCAATACCACCATTCATGCGCATACCGGATTGCTCACCGTTTCATTGCATCTGAACAAAAAGGAGATAGCTACTATCGTATCAGCATTTGAAAGGTATGAATACGATATTATTTATTATTTTGGTGATGAAAAATTTGAGAATGAAATACACAGTAACTATCGTCATTTAATGAGTTACCTGGATATTTAACTCCTGAAATAACTTCCCGGAAACCCTTGTACGAATATATAAAACTACTTTTGAAAGCCTTGTGCGTAGGTTAAGTGTTGTATTAATGAGTATTTTAAAAAAAATATATTATAGTTGCTTGCTCACGGTAATTACTGCGAATGTTGATGCACAAAATGTTGAAGTAACCATGCAGCCTCTTACCAAATTACCCTTAGTATCTATTGACTCTTCAGCTAAACTGGTAGTCCGTAGAATTATTATTAATGGTAACAGAAAAACAAAGGACTATATGATTCTACGGGAAATACAGTTCAAACCAGGCGACTCTATCATCATCGGAACATTGAATAAAGTTTTTCAAATGGCCCGCCAGCAGGTATATAATACTACTTTATTCCATGAAGTGAAAGTAGACCTGGAAATGATTTCAGCCTTTGAAATTAATGTTATTGTAACTGTAAAAGAAAGGTGGTCTCTTTTTCCCGTACCACAGTTTCAAATAGTAGACCGAAGTTTTAATGAGTGGTTGGTTAAATATAAAGGCGATTTATCCAGGGTAAATTACGGGATAAAATTTGTAGATTATAATTTTAGCGGCAGAAGGGATCCGCTCCGGCTTTTCCTTATAAACGGGTATACAAAAAATATGTCATTTTCTTATTCCCAACCTTATAGTAACAGGGCATTAACGCAGGGTTTTGGTATTGGAGGAGGATTTTCCCAAAACAGGGAAATAGCCTATAAGACATCCCCTGATAATAAGATTCTTTTTTTCAAAAACAAAGATTTTGTAAAAAAAAATATATACCTGAACCTAAGTTTACGGTTACAAAAGGGTATTTTATTCAGGCACCTGTTTAATATCTCCTACTCCAGGCTTACGGTGGGCGATTCTGTTATATCCGCTGCTTACAATCCAAATTATTTTAATACCAACAATACCACAAGAGGATTAATTGATTTTTCATATACTTACCAATACGCCAATGTAAACAATGTTGCCTACCCGTTAAAAGGAGTAACCAGCTATTTAACTTTGTTGAAAAGAGGATTTGGTTTAACCGGTGGCACAAATGCTTTTTTAATTGAAGGCGCCTACAATAAATTTTGGGCTCATCAAAACAAATGGTACACCAGTTTACAATTTATAGGAAATATTAAGTTGCCGTTTGATCAGCCCTATATTAATCAGAGAGCGATAGGTTATGGCGACGCAAATTTACGGGGCCTGGAGTACTATGTAATTGATGGAGTTGCTTTTGGAATTATTAAGTCCACCTTAAAGAAGAAATTATTCTCATTCACAATCCCCATGCCGTTTAAAACCAGGATACTGCCAACGCTTCCTTTTACGATATTTGCAAAAGCCTATGCAGATGCCGGCTTTGCTTATAATAAGAGAAAGTATGATACCTACCTGAATAACCGATTTTTGTATACAGGAGGTTTTGGCATTGATATTCTTACTTTATATGATATCAAACTGAGAATTGAGTACAGTTTTAATCAGTTGGGCAATGGTGAGTTATTTTTTGAAAGCAAATGATGACTATGAAAAGATTGTAATAAAGAAATGCTGAGTATAGTTTACATATATTTATGATCAGGAAAAAGAAGGACCAGCAAAATGGGGTAGGGTTTAATTTGGGAATGAAATAGGGTAACCACACATTAAAAATTATCTGATTTAAAAATTTATATGAAAATAGCTATTTATAGCCGTGGAATCGAAAATAATCAACATAAGGACATGGAATCTTTTTTACAGGAACTTAAAACCTATAAAGTAGAACCAGTGTTCTTCCAGGATTTTTTTAACCAGTTTTATTCTGCTGTAAACATGGTGGGCAAATATTCCACCTTTAATGCCGCGGAAGACCTGGATGATTCAGTTGATTGTGTGATCAGTTTAGGTGGTGATGGAACTTTGCTGGATACGGTGACCCTGGTACAGGACAAAGGAATCCCTGTTCTGGGTATCAATTACGGCCGTCTTGGTTTTTTAGCGAATATCGGAAAGGAAGATCTTCATGTTGCCATAAAGGCTCTGGCGGAAAGAACCTATGTAACAGAAAACCGCACATTAATACATTTAGATGCTGATATTCCCCTTTTTGATAAGGTGCCTTATGGATTAAATGAGTTTACCCTGCAAAAAAAGGATTCTTCTTCGATGATAAAGATTCACACTTATTTAAATGGTGAATTTTTAAATACCTATTGGGCCGATGGCCTGATAGTAGCTACGCCCACAGGTTCTACGGGTTATTCATTAAGTTGTAACGGCCCTATCGTTTTTCCCGATAGCGGCAGTTTTGTGATCACTCCGGTGGCGCCACATAATTTAAATATCCGTCCAATTGTGGTGCCGGATGATAATATTATTTCTTTTGAGGTAGAAGGCAGGACAGATGCCTTTATTTGTACGCTTGATAGCAGGAGGGTAGTAGTTCCCAAGGAAGCGCAACTGGCAGTAAAAAAAGAAAAGTTTGGAATAAACCTTATACGATTAAACGAGAATAATTTTCTGCAAACACTGCGTAACAAACTATCGTGGGGGTTGGATAAACGAAATTCGTAATATTTATTCCAGTAAAGTGGTCAGAATTGAATTTTGGGGAATTTTACGTGTGCCGGTGTAGCCTGCGGGCACTACTGGCATAGCCGTCCGCCTACCTGAGTGTGTCCAACAGGGGCAAGTGCAGATACAAAAATTAAATTATTAGAAAGTGCTTGCAGATTAGTTAAAAAAATTAAAAAAAGCCATTTCTTTAATAAGATATTATCCGTTCCCCCATTATTAATAAACAAATTGTTAATTTGCAAACATGAAAAGAAGTATCCTGACTATTGTTGTAATCACCGCCATTATGTATGAATCTGCTGCCCAGGATGTATATGAACAATTGGGTGAATTTGGAATTACTGCAGGGGTTGCCCATTATTTTGGCGATATCAACACCCGTGGCCAAATCAACAGGCCAAAGCCCGCGGCAGGCATTTTTTTTAAAAAGCAATTTAACAATTATCTTGGAGTGCGTGTGAGCGCTCATTATGCCCAGGTAGGCTACAGTGATATATACAGTAAATCTGATTTCCAAAAGAGAAGAAACCTCAGCTTTAACTCCGATATTTTCGAACTGGCATTGCAGGGCGATTTTAATTTTTTCAGATTTGTTCCGGGCGATCTTTACTATAGTTTTACGCCTTATGTTACCATTGGTGCAGGTGTATTTAGCTATAATCCATACGCTTTCTACGAGGGGAAGAAAGTGTATTTAAGAGCGTTGGGTACCGAGGGACAAAATATTGCATATGTAGATCCGAATACCGGTAAGAAGCGGAAACCTTATGGAAGTATGGGAGTATGTTTTCCAATTGGTGCCGGCATAAAATACAATGTTTCGAATAATATAAACATATCCTTTCAAATTGCCCATCGCCTGACATTAACCGATTACCTGGATGATGTAAGTACTACCTATATTGGAAACACTCCTGCCACCTTTCCACCCGATGCGACCGGGAAGGCTTCCATTGCAAGTATTTTACAGGACAGGAGTTTTGAAACAGGCGATATCATTGGAGTAAAGGACAGACAACGTGGATTTAGTAAACAAAAAGACCAGTACATCATTGCGGAAGTTGGCGTTTCATTTACCATCAGTACTTATAAATGTCCATCAACCAATTAATGGTCATATTTTATATAATTTGTGCCGGTTATGTCCGGCATTTTTATTTGACGGAATTGGTAAGACGGGTAACATTTTGGTTAAAACGCTTATTCCAACTAATTTTTATTACTTTTGCCCCCCTAAGTTAGGTCCAACCTGAATAATAATTTTCAGTTAATATGAGTTTAAAGGACAGTATTAATATGCAAAGGCTTCCGCGCCATATAGCCATCATTATGGATGGTAACGGCAGGTGGGCCCAGGAAAAGGGTGAAGACCGTCTTTACGGACACTTGCATGGAGTGGAAAGTGTTCGCAATATTGTGGAAGGATGTGCAGAATTAGGCATTGAATTTCTTACATTATATGCATTTAGTACTGAAAACTGGGATAGGCCTGCATACGAAGTAAGCGGCCTGATGGAATTGCTTGTAGATACTATCCGCAATGAAGTTCCTACCTTAAATAAAAATAATATCAGGCTTCATGTAATAGGAGACATGGATATGCTACCTGCTGCGGCCCGGCAGGAATTGAGAGAGGCCCTGGATGAAACTTCGGTCAATACAGGCCTGAACCTTGTGATGGCTTTGAGCTATAGCAGCCGCTGGGAATTGGTGAATGCAGTAAAAAAAATCGCCGGCGATGTAAAAGCAGGATTGCTGGATACTGAAAGTATTACACAGGAAACATTTCAGAAATATTTATCTACAGGCGGGTTTCCTGACCCAGAGTTAATGATTCGTACAAGCGGAGAATTCCGGATAAGTAATTTTTTGTTATACCAGCTTGCTTATGCAGAGCTATATTTCACTAATACGCGCTGGCCGGATTTTAGAAAAGACAATTTATATGAGGCCATAGTAGATTTTCAAAACAGGGAAAGAAGGTTTGGAAAAACAGGGGAACAATTAAAGGAAGAAGTATAGTGGCGAGGGAGTGAATAATGTATATAAAGTAAATAAAGTATATAGGGTAAATAAAGTATATATAATTCCCATGCTTTTACTTGAAATTTCAATTACCGTAAAAAGCTAACCGAAAGAAAAAGTAACCTGTTTAGAAGGGCTCACAGTCTCTTTCTCCATTTATACCGGTTATACCAGGGGTATGTTTAACAAATAGTTTTCATTATAGCAAGTATATTGCCACTCGTAAAAAAAACCAATTGATGCAGAGGATTTACCCGAATTTTTTATTGATAGTTATCGCAGTTTTCATTACCCAGTTAGCATTTAGCCAAAACGATACAATTCCTGTTTCAGTTAATCCCCAGTTATTGGAAATTTTTGATTCGAAGATTCCAAAGCAGTACAATTTAGCAGGTATAACAGTAACCGGCGCCAAAGCCTTCGATCAAAATTTAATCATTTCTATATCAGGTTTGGCCATTGGTGACAAGATCATGATTCCGGGAACTGATGTATTCAGTAAGGCCATTAGTAAGTTGTGGAAACAAAACCTGGTAGTGGATGTGGAGGTATTTTTGACCAAATTAGATGGAAAAGATCTATATATAGAATTGGCTATTTCCGAACGGCCAAGGTTGGCGGATTTTAAATTTATTGGGGTAAAAAAGGGTGAAAGGGATGACCTGGAAACAAAAGTTGGTCTATCGAAAGACAGGGTGGTAACCGATAATATGAAACTGAGTGCTATTGATGCTATTCACAAATTCTTTGCCGATAAAGGCTACCGTAATGTACAGGTTGCCGTAAGAGAACAGCCTTCGCCCACGATGGTAAATGCGGTTACCTTAGTTTTTACTGTCAATAAAGGGAATAAGGTAAAAGTGAATTCGATCAATTTTGCGGATAATGATAATATCAGCGACCTAAAACTGAAAAAACAAATGAAGGGTACCAAGGAACTAACCAGGATCACCCTTTACCCTCCGGCAAATATCAGCCCTTATGGCGATACCAGCACGCGGCCCAGTTTTAAGCAATATTTGCGGGATATGGACTACTTATCTATCACAAAAACGAAAGAATTCATAGACCCCTATTTTCGCTTTAAATTATTCAGTTCGTCAAAATTCAATCCTAAAAAATATGATGAAGACAAAGTGAGTGTGTTGGATTATTATAATTCCCAGGGTTTTCGGGATGCGGTGATAGTAACTGATACGGGTATTAATAATTCAAAAGGGAATATTGATCTCCACATAAAAATGAATGAGGGTAGAAAATATTATTTTGGCAATATTGTGTGGAGAGGACAAACTAAGTACTCAGATTCTATTTTGAATGTGATACTGGGTATCAAAAAAGGAGATATTTACAATATTGAAATTTTGAATAAACGACTTGGCAAAATACCATCTTCCGAAGGAGGCGATATACAGAGCCTTTACATGGATGATGGATATCTCTTCTTTAGGGTAGACCCGATAGAAACCGCGGTATATAATGATACCATCGATTTTGAGATACGTATGCAGGAAGGTCCGCAAGCCACCATTAACAAGATAGAAATCAGCGGGAATGACAAAACTAAAGACTATGTCATTCGTCGTGAATTAAGAACCATACCAGGTGAAAAGTTCAGCCGTGCCGAATTAATACGTACGCAAAGAGAACTTGGCCAACTTGGCTTTTTTAACCCTGAAAAAACAAATCCGGTTCCGGTCCCCAATTCTGATGACGGAACAGTTGATATTACCTGGCAGGTAGAGGAAAAATCAAATGATCAGCTGGAATTATCGGCGGGGTTTGGCGGTGGGATTGGCTTAACGGGTACTTTAGGTATTACATTCAATAATTTTTCTATTAATAATATTTTCAACAAAAAGACCTGGGATCCTTTACCGTCGGGTGGCGGACAAAAACTGAGTGCAAGGATTCAATCAAATGGGCGGGCATACAGAACCTATAACTTCTCGTTTACGGAGCCCTGGCTTGGGGGAAAGAAAAGAAATTCTTTTACGGTAAGTTATTATAATACGAAGCAGTCCAATGCCTATAACCAGTATACCGGCCAGTATTGCAGATCATGCGGTGATACTTCCTATATCAAAATACTTGGTTTGGGAATATCTTTGGGTAAACAATTAAAATGGCCGGACGATTATTTTTCAATGATCTATTCATTCAACGTTCAACAATACAAGCTAAAGAAATATCCGAATATTTTCAAGGGTATCAGTGATGGTGTATCTACCAACCTGAGTTTAAAAGTAGCGATAGCAAGAAATTCAACACAGGGTAATCCTATATTCCCCACCGGCGGATCCAACTTTTTATTGAGTGGCCAGTTTACTTTGCCGTATACTGCTTTGGGAATTACAAAGGCGGGTGATAATCCTTATAAATTTCCTGAATTTCATAAGTGGCGTTTTAACGGTGAGTTTTATGTGCCAATCGGCGTGGCACGTGGGGAGGAAAAAAACAAACAATTCATATTAAAGGTTTCTGCTAAATATGGATTTATTGGAAAGTATGATAAAAGTAAGGAGGTGTCGCCATTCGAAAGGTTCCAGTTGGGTGACGCTGGTTTAAATAACAGCTATGCGTTGCTGGGATATGATATTATTGCGCACAGGGGTTACCCGATTTATTCCAATAGTGATCCCAAAATAAATCCAGATGATGTAACACCGACCGAATATTTCACCATATTTAACAAATATACACTTGAGTTGCGTTATCCATTCAGTACCAATCCCAGCAGTACAATATATGGACTGGCATTTTTTGAGGCTGCCAATGGCTGGTATAAATTCAAGGATTACAATCCATTCAAATTGCGGCGCTCCGCAGGTGTTGGTATGCGTTTCTTTTTACCGATGTTCGGTTTACTTGGTTTTGACTACGGCCTGGGCTTTGACAGGATAAAAGCAGGAGAGCCTATGAAAGGCGCTTATAAATTCACCTTTATGCTTGGACAGGAGCCAGAATAGATATTTATCCGTTTATTTGTAAAAAATATCAAGATGAAAAAAATATTAATTGTTGTTTCTTGCCTTTTACTGACTGTCTTTATTTCTAATGCCCAGCGGTACGCAGTTATTGATTCTAAATATATTCTTGAAAAATTGCCCGAATATAAAGAATCTCAAACCAAGCTCGACCAGTTTAGCAATCAATGGCAGCAGGAAATTGAAAAAAAACAAGCCGACCTTGACCGGATGTACAAAGATTATGATGCTGAACAGGTTATGCTAAGTGATGAGCTAAAAAAGAAAAGAGAGGATGAATTGTACAACCGGGAAAAAGAAGTGAGAGATCTTCAAAAAAGGCGGTTTGGATTTGAAGGTGATCTTTTTAAGAAAAGGCAGGAATTGATAAAACCTATACAGGATAAGGTTTATATAGCGATCCAAAAATTGGCGATAGAAAGATCGTATGATTTTATTTTGGACAAAAGTGAAGGAATTACCGTTATATTTGCCGACCCAAAACTTGATAGAAGCGATGAAGTATTAAAATTTCTGGGTGTTAAATAAATCTCAACATGGTATTCTTAGAGCGAATACTTTAATAAAACAAACTTAAACAAATAAACATTTAAAAAGAACAATGAAAAATCTAATCGTAGCAGTTGTGTTTGGTATTTCAATTTTTGGATTGACCGGAACCGCATTTTCACAAACCAAGATCGGTTATATCAGCACGGAAGAATTGATTGGCTTAATGCCTGAAGCAGAAAAAGCCAATACAGAATTACAGGAATACCAGGCTGCACTTCAACAGCAAGGAGCTTCGTACTATAAGGAATTGGGTGAATTGGACAGCTTATTCGCCAGGGATTCCGCCACAATGAGTAAGGCAACCAAAGAACTTAAAAGAAATGACATGATTGCTTTATATCAAAAAGTACAAGGCTGGCAACAAGCCTCGCAACAAATGATTGGTGAAAAGCAACAGGCTTTGTTAGGACCGATTCAAAAGAAAGCAATAGAAAATATTAAGTTGGTAGCAAAAGAAAGTGGCTACACATATATTTTTGAGGCAGGAAGTCTTTTGGTAAGTCCGCCGGCAGATGATATTTTACCTTTGGTTAAAAAGAAAATGGGCATTTCAGACAAGGCTCCGGCAACCGGTCCGGCCCCAAAAACAGGTGCTGTGAAACCAAAGCCATAAACAATTAAAAATAATAATACAAAGCCATCTCAAAATAGTGATGGCTTTTGTATTTACCGAACCTCTTAATTTTTGCGGGCTTAGGTGTATTTTTTTAATTTGGACGGGTAGGGCCACCGGACGGGCAGATCTGGCGGCTTTAACACCCAGGTACGGATTACCGGTATCAACTTTTTGGTAATTGTGTATTGATGTTTAATGACGATTACGGTTTAAGTCTATTTAAAATCTATTTGCAGTGAGTACAAGACCCAGGTTAAGACATATAGTAGTTCTGTCAAAACCTGGCAAACACAACGTTTAAATACATAAATTTTTATATCTTGTTTATTCAACCATCAAAATGAAATACTTTTTACTCTTTTTAGCATTCTTTTACCTGCAACCGGCATTCTGCCAAAAAACCGGGGATAATTTAATTGCATTCTTTAATAATTACACAGAGGATAGCTATAAGCTGTTTCCGTTGGCAGCCACGTTCAATGGTGATCCCCGCTACAACGATCTGCTGCCCGCGGAATTTACAGATAGTTATAGCGAGCAGGTGAAAAATTTCTACCACCGGTATTTAAATGGTCTAAAACAATTCGACAGAGATGCTTTAAATGATAATGATAAGATAAGTTATGACATTTTTAAACGTGATATGGAGTTTGAACTTGAAGGGTTGACCTACAAAATAAACAGGATTCCCTTTAACCAATTTCAGGGGTTGCAACTAATTATGGGACAATTAGGAAGTGGCAGTTTTGTGCAACCATTCAAAACGGTGAAAGATTACGATGACTGGTTAAGCAGGGCTCAGAAGTTTGTTGCATGGAGTGATAGTGCCATCGTATATTTCAGAAAAGGAATTGCAGAGAATTTCATATTGCCCAAAACACTGGTTATTAAAATGATCCCACAATTGCAATCATTACAAACGGATGATTATGCGAAAAACGTTTTCTACGGCCCGGTAAATAAATTTCCTGAAAGTTTTAGTGAAACGGATAAAACAAGGTTAACTGATGCTTATAAAAAATTAATTACCGGCTATATCAATCCTTCTTACAAAAAACTGGCAGTATTTTTTAAGGAAGAATATCTTCCAAAAGCCAGGACAAGCAGTGGCATAGGTGCTTTGCCTGGTGGAGATAAATTGTATGATTATTATATACGTTTGTATACCACCACCAATAAAAAACCTTTTGAAATTTTTAATACAGGTTTGGCAGAAGTTAAGCGTATTCGTGAAGAAATGGAAAAAGTAAAAAAGCAGGTAAAGTTTGCAGGCACATTGGATTCCTTTTTTACATATACAAAAACAGATCAGCGATTTTTTCCTTATAAAACACCGGAGGAAGTATTGGATGCTTACCGGGAAATACAAAAAAAAGTAGAGCCGCATTTAAATGCATTATTCACATTAAGGCCTAAAACGGCTTTCGAAATAAGGCAGGTCGAAGCATTTCGTGCAGCGGCGTCTGCTCCCCAATATAATTCCGGATTGCCGGATGGAACGCGACCGGGTATATTCTTTGTCCCGATTGTAGATGCAACAAAAAACACCCCTGCCAGAGAAAGCCTGTTTATACATGAGGCAATTCCCGGTCACCATTTTCAGATCATGATTCAGAAGGAAAACAGCAACCTGCCAAAGTTCAGGCAGGAGGGTGGAAACAGCGCTTATATGGAAGGATGGGGGCTATATTGCGAAAGCATGGGCAAACAAATTGGGTGTTATACCGACCCGTATCAATACTTTTATGCGTTGGGTGATGAAATACACCGGGCCATCAGACTGGTGGTAGATGCAGGCATACATGCAAAAGGCTGGACAAGAGAACAGGCCATTGAATATATGCGTAAGAATGAGCCAATAACCGAACAGGCCGCAACAGCAGAAATTGAAAGATATATGGCCATTCCCGGTCAGGCACTAAGTTATAAGGTGGGAGAATTAAAGATTAAAGAGCTAAAGGATAAATATTCAAAACAACTCGGTAATCGTTTTAAATTAGCCTCGTTTCACGATGAACTTTTAAGAGATGGAGCGATGCCGTTAACGATATTGGAGAAAAAGATGGACAGCTGGGTTGCAAAAGAGAAATAGCAGATATCGATCCCTTTGTTCAATTGAAACAACAATGAGTTTTTATTAATAAATTTGCCATCGGCCGGGTTGGACGAACATCATTTTCCCAACTTGCACAAAGCCGTAATTGGCGTATGAATAATGGACCGATTGGAGTTTTTGATAGTGGTTATGGTGGATTAACCGTATTAAAAGAAATTACCGCGAAGCTTCCGCAGTACGATTATATTTATTTGGGGGATAATGCCCGGGCTCCTTATGGTCCCCGTAGTTTTGAGACGGTTTATCACTATACATTACAATGCGTTCAATGGTTTTTTAAACAAGACTGCCCACTGGTGGTTCTTGCCTGTAATACCGCATCAGCAAAAGCATTGCGTACAATTCAGCAAAATGATCTGCCCGTAATTGATCCTGATAAGAGGGTTCTGGGCGTAATAAGGCCTACTACGGAGATCATTGGAAACTTTACAAAAAATAACCGGGTGGGAATTTTCGGTACTTATGGCACGGTGCATTCCAACTCTTACCCAATAGAAATTGAGAAATTTTTCCCTAATATCAGGGTTTATCAGCAGGCATGCCCAATGTGGGTTCCGCTGATAGAAAATAATGAACACGACTCACCCGGGGCGGATTACTTTATCGGAAAAAACATTCACGAACTCCTCGCGCAAGCACCAGACATCGATACTTTTTTGCTGGCATGCACACATTACCCTTTGATGCTGGATAAGCTAAAACAATACGTTCCGGCAGGAACAACGATCTTAACGCAGGGAGAAATTGTTTCAGACAGTTTAACTGATTATTTAAAAAGACATGTTGAACTTGCAGGAAAATGCACAAAAAATGGGCAGCTTAGTTTTTTTACAACTGATTCAGCCGATGACTTTGATAATCACGGCGCCGTTTTCTTTGGAACACGGGTGAAATCAACTCATTTGGACCTTTAATCCAACTAATTTCTAATTCCCATTTCTTAATTCGCAATTTTTTATTACCTTCGCCGTCCTTTCACAAACAGCAGGGATGGTGCCCTGATGAATGAGGATCAAAATTTTTTTGTAAATAATTTTTGTAAAAGGAAAAACTTAATACAATGCCAGGTAAAAAAAGAACATACCA